>DXHF01000463.1 GCA_019113605.1 Candidatus Paenibacillus intestinavium | reverse complement strand
ATGGTGTCCGGCTCGAATCGCTACGCCATACATATCAAGCACGGTAGCCAAATCATGGGGATGGATCGCATCTAAATTAAACGTTACTAATCCAAAACGACCCTCCTCTGGCCCGTATATCGTCAAACCTTCCATTTGCTTCATTCGTTCTACCGCATAGCGTGTCAATTGTTTGTCATGCGCTTCTATAACATCCAACCCAATTAGTTCAAGAAAATCGATGGCCGCGCCAAGACCAGCTGCACCCGCGATAATTGGCGTTCCACCCTCGAATTTCCACGGAATCTCCTTCCACGATTCATCATACAAACCGACATCACCAATCATTTCCCCACCGAATTCGACTGGCTTCATTTGCTCAAGTAAAGCTTTCCTTCCATATAACACCCCAATCCCAGTTGGTCCACACATTTTATGCCCCGAAAAAGCATAAAAATCACAATCCAATGCTTGAACATCCACCTTAAGATGAGGAATGCTCTGAGCTCCATCTACTAAGACGACTGCCCCACGTTTATGGGCGATTTCGGCTATTTTCTTTATAGGATTTGTAATGCCCAATACGTTGGAAATATGTGAAATCGATACAATTTTTGTACGGTTGGTGATCGTTTTCTCCGCGTCTTCAACCGAAAATGTTCCGTCAGCTTGCAGTGGAATATATTTCAATACTGCGCCCGTATATTTGGCTGCTTGCTGCCAAGGAAGGAGGTTACTATGATGCTCCATCGCAGAAATAACAATTTCATCTCCTTCCCTGCATACTGCACGCGCATAACTGCTAGCTACTAGATTAATCGATGAGGTGGTACCGCGAGTAAATATAATTTCCTCGTCCAATTTAGCATGTATAAAACGTGCTACTTTGGTCCGTGCTCTTTCATAAACCTCTGTAGCGCGTGAGCCTAACGTGTGAACACCCCGATGGACATTAGCGTTATCCCATTCGTAATAATGTTTCAATGCTTCAATAACCTGAATCGGTTTTTGAGCTGATGCTGCGCTATCCAAGTAGACGAGTGGATAACCGTTAATTTTTTGACTTAGTATGGGGAATAGTTCTTTTATGTTAGTAGAGTCCAAAGCCATCACCCTTTACTCCTAATTTTTGTAACCGCATCATAATGAGCACTGATTGTATGTTCGATATCTTCATCAGAATGAACTGCCGATACGAAATTCACTTCGTAAGGTGTAGGGGCAGTTAATATTCCTAACTCTATCATTGATACACCTATCCGTTCGACATATTTCCTAAGACCTTCCGCTAATCTAGCAGCCTTTCTATCTCATTCATCGTATACCCCTCCCGTTACAAAATATGATATGAAAAGTAATTTAGATAAAAGAAAATGCCCCTTAGGGCATTTTCTTTTAAGGCATCTAGCCTTTTACATCCTCAAGGCTTGCACCGAAATTGATATGATATACACTACCGTTAATTACCAAGGCTGGAACTGATTTCACCCCAGCCTTCTCCGCTTCTTCGATCCGGTTTCTCTCAGTACCAAGATGCACAATTTCCGATGTAATTTTTGATTCGTCAAGATAACCAACTACAACTTGTTCTGCATCTACACAAACTGGACAACCTGCATGATAAAAAATTGCTTGTGCCATTCAAACTCACTCCTTTTATTTTTATATAGCTTTGTTACTTAATCAAAATTATAATATGGGTCATAAGCATGATCAATTCCATATTCCCTATCGTTACTATAGGTAGATGTGATGATTCAAGCTCAGCCATTTCTCTTTTGAAAATCAATCAAAAAATCTGCCAGCGCTTTGCAATGCTCATAAGGAAGCGCATTATAAATAGAAGCTCGGAGGTGCCCTGCATCGCGATGTCCCTTTAAGCCCATAAAACCTTCCTGCTCCAGTTCAACAAGCAACCTTTCTTCGATTTCTGGGCTGAATGTACGAAAGGTAATATTCATCAAGGATCTACTGTTCTTATATGCCAATCCACTATAAAATCCACCGCTATTGTCGAGTACATCATACAGTAACTTTGCTTTCTGCTCATTACGAGCAGAAACTCCATGTACACCACCTTGATTTACGATCCATTTCAACACAAGATTGACCAAATACACCGAAAAAACTGGCGGTGTATTATACAATGAATGATGTTTGACATGTGTGTTATAACTTAACATATCAGGAATCGTTCCACTAGCTCGCTCTAAAAACAAACGATGAGCGATGACGATCGTAACGCCTGCTGGCCCTATATTTTTTTGAGCGCCTGCATATATTAACGAAAATCGTGATGCTTCAATGGGACGGGAAAATATATCACTAGACATATCTGCTACTAAAGGGATATTTCCCACATTGGGGAAATTCCGATATTGCACACCATCAATCGTTTCGTTTGACGTTAGATGAACATACACCAATTGTTCAGGAATATTCAGATCACTTAAATCAGGCATCCGTTGGAATGATTCTTGCTCACCGCTTGCTAATACAAGGGTCTTCCCTATTTTCTGCGCTTCTCGCCACGCCTTTCCTGACCATGTCCCGCTATAGATATATCCCGCCGTTCTTCCTTCCGTCAAAAAGTTAATCGGCAGCATCGAAAATTGTAAACTTGCACCTCCATGAAGAAATAAAACTTCATAATCTGAAGAAAGTGCTAGCAGCTCTTTAATCATTTGCTGTGCTTCATAATGGATAGCTTCATATTCTTTACTTCGATGGGATATTTCCAGAATAGATGCGCCAATTCCTTGATAATTGTGTAATTCTTCCTGGGCTTCCTTCAATACTTCCATCGGTAATACTCCAGGACCAGCATTAAAATTATAAGTATAGGCCACTGCACTTCACTCCTATAGTCATCGGATATTTACGTATAATCAGACTGTTTGAGTCCATCATACAAAGGAAATTGCGATGTCATTTCATACACCATGCTTCGTATCTGCTCCTTAATAAATGAATTCTTTGGATTCTTAAGAGTAAGTCCAATCAACAGGGCAATTTCCTTCATTTCTTTAGGTCCAAACCCCCTTGTTGTCATCGCAGGGGAGCCAAACCGAATACCGCTCGTCACCAGAGGACTTGCCGTATCGTAAGGAACAGTATTTTTATTTGCGGTAATCCCAACTTCATCAAGTATAATCTCAGCCTCTTTTCCAGTTAATCCAATCGGACGCAAATCAAGCAAAACAATATGATTATCCGTACCACCCGATATAACCGTTAGCCCCTCACTTAACAATGTTTCAGCCAATACTTTGGCGTTTTCCAAAACCTTCTCTATATAAGATTTAAATTCTGGTTGTAATGCTTCCCCATACGCGACCGCTTTTGCTGCAATAACATTTAATAGAGGACCGCCTTGTATACCAGGAAAGATTGCTTTATCTATAGCTTGTGCCCATGGCTTGCTGCACATGATCATACCGCCTCTTGGACCTCGTAATGTTTTATGAGTTGTTGCTGTAACAAATTGTGCATGCGGGATCGGACTTGGATGTAATCCTGCCGCTACAATTCCGGCTATATGGGCCATATCGACAAAGAACAGTGCTCCTACCTCAGCTGCTATTTGAGCAAATTGCTCGAAATCGATCACTCTCGGATAAGCGCTGGCACCAGCAACGATCATCCGCGGTTTGTGCTTATGAGCAAGCTTTCGTACAAGTTCAAAGTCAATGCGTCCTAATTTCTCGTCCACACCGTAAGGCACAAAATTATAATGTCTGCCCGAGAAATTAATTGGATTCCCGTGGGTTAGATGTCCGCCATGGGATAAATTCATACCTAAAATCGTAGCCCCTGGTTCAACTGAAGCAAAATAAACAGCCATATTTGCCTGCGCGCCAGAGTGTGGCTGGACATTGACATGCTCGGCACCAAATAGATTTTTCGCGCGCTCAATGGCCATTTCTTCAACTCTATCAACGTATTCACAGCCGCCATAATACCTTTTTCCAGGGTATCCTTCTGCATACTTATTAGTTAATACCGTGCCCGTTGCGTCCATAACAGCTCGACTTACAAAATTCTCCGAGGCTATCAGTTCAATTTTATGTCGTTGTCTTGCAGTCTCTTTCCAGATCGCATCCGCAATTATTTTATCTTGCTGTTCTAAATATTTCATATATACCACCCTTTCCATCCGTCTAATTCTTAATCAATACCCGTTACATATGATGCTAATTAGCTTTGCAATAGAAACTATTTATATGATAGTATTTCAATGAATGGATACCGAAAACAACAATAATTAATAGATTCGAGCAATCCATACTTTCAATATAAACTTCTATCGAGGTGAGACAAATGCTTAAAGTTAACAGAGATGATAAACGTCCCATTTGGCAGCAATTGCTTGACCAAGCCATTCATAATATTACGACCGGAAAATGGCCGCCAGGCGAATTGCTGCTTCCATCCCGCGAACTTGCTGAATTGATCGGGGTTTCTCGTTCAACGATACAAAGTGTGTATGAAGAACTATTCAGTCGCGGATTTACCGTAACTTCTCGCCGTGGCGGAACAAGAGTTAGCGAATGGATGTATAAGCCTGGCCCTGAAGATGAAGTCCCAGCCGAAGGACCCGTTCCGCCAGAATTACCGCTATTAAACAGTGCAATCGGCCATTTGCAAAGCTGGTTCGGAGATAAGAAAAATAGTAAAGCTAAGATTGATTTCAATCCACACGAGCCTTATTTGGATGAACAGTTTCTATTAAATTGGCGAAAATCCTTTTTACAAGCCTCTACAGAGGCACCGCTAGACAGCTGGGCTTATGGCAACGCCTATGGATACCTACCATTGCGTGAACAGATTCAACGTTATCTATCGCTTGAACGAGGTATTCATGTCGAAGTAGATCAAATTCTCTTAACTTCTGGAGCACAACATAGTCTGGACCTAATCTCGCAAGCATTGCTACATAAAGGAGCAACGGTTTCGGTTGAAGATCCTGGCTTTCCTGCTGCGTGGATGGCAATGAAATTCCGCGAAATGGAAGTAGTCCCAGTTCCAGTTGATGAGCACGGACTTTATATAGATCATATTCATCCTGAATCCAAGCTCGTCTTTGTTACGCCATCGCATCAGTGTGCAACTGGAGTGATCATGGCAGAGCCTCGCAGACAACAACTATTGCATCTTGCTGCCGAGAAGCGGATCTGGATTGTTGAAGATGATTACGATAGCGAATTTCGCTATCGCGGCGACCCGCTTCCCACTTTATTCAGTCAACAGCAGCATGGAACGTTGTATTTAATGAGCTTTTCCAAAATGATTGCTCCTGGCATTCGGATTTCCACGATCATTGGATCGCAGGAAGCTATTCATCAGCTTGCCCAAGTCCAAGAATTGACCTATCGCCATCTCCCCTTTATGGAGCAGCTTACATTAACACACTTTATTAAACAGGGTCACTTCATGCGTCATATGAGACGAGTACGAAATGTATATCGGCGAAGACATGCTGCTATGACAAAAGCACTCACCGCGACAGGCCTCAGCGAGCATTTCATGATAAGCGGCGCAGAAACAGGACTGCATATGCTACTTGAAGCTAAGCCTTCATTCAATGAGGAGGCTGTGACGAACCTAGCATTAGAAGAAGGAATCCGTATATATCCACTTAGCCACTATTGTTTACATAGTAAGCGAAAAGGATGGGTGCTTGGTTTTGCTAAAGTTGACGAAGAGACGATTGAAGAAGGCATTGTTCGTCTAGCAAAGATTCTGTTACCGAACAAGTAACTCTGCTAGCACTTGATCCAAAATTCCAATAGCTTGATTGATCTCATTGTAGGTTACGTATAAATTAGGCATAAAACGGATGACATAGGTTCCACCTGATAAAACAAGGAGACCGTTTTGATGCAATCTTTGAATGATCGGGGCGACAGGTTCAGTAAACTCAATACCTATTAACAATCCTATCCCCCGAACTTCACGAATGATAGAATAAGCCTTCAGATCATTTTTCAGCTTGTCGAGGGCATATATTCCCGCATTCTTTGCCCGTTTAACGGTGTCGTCTTCCAGCAACATTTGTATGGTCGCTAGCCCAGCTGCCATTGGCAGGGGGGAGCCGCCAAATGTAGACGCATGGCTTCCGACTGAAAAAGCCTCTCTAAGTTTCTCCTTTCCCATCATTGCTCCGATCGGCAACCCACTAGCTAATCCCTTGGCCAGTGTAATGATGTCTGGTTCGATACCGTAATGTTCATAAGCAAACATGCTTCCTGTTCTTCCTATTCCAGTTTGCACCTCGTCGACAATGAGAAGAATCCCCTTTGTTTTGCATAATTCAGCCAATTCAAGTACGAATTTGGACTCTGCAGGATGAACACCACTTTCTCCCTGCACTAGCTCCAGCATAACAGCTGCTGTTTTTTGCGTGATCATGCTTTTTACACTCTCAATGTCGTTAAATCGTGCGTGTATAAACCCTTCTGGCAATGGATAATAGCCATCCTTAACTTTCTCTTGTCCGGTAGCAGTCAAGGTAGCCATTGTGCGGCCATGGAACGATTGTTCAAACGTGATAATCTCGTATCTATCGTTTTTTAACACTCGTTGATGATATCGGCGGGCACATTTGATAGCTGCTTCGTTTGCTTCAGCACCGCTATTGCAAAAAAACACAAGATCCGCACAACTAACTGTCACAAGCTTCTCGGCAAGCTCTTCCTGAGCGGGATTATGAAACAAATTGGATACATGCCATAATCGATCAAGCTGTTCCTGAATACGCTCCTTTACCCTTTCAGGAGTATGTCCCAGATTACAAACAGCAAGCCCGGTCATAAAATCCAAATAAGCTTTCCCTTCATCATCCCACAAGGTTGTTTGATGTCCTCTCACCAGTGTGAGCGGAAATTTATTATAAGTAGGAAATAAATAACTCTTTTTCAAGTTAATCACCTCTTTCTCAACATTGATCTTTTCAATTACGAACTTGTCACTGACCGCGATCCTGCATCCGTTCGTGCTGCCGTAAACTGGATATTTCAATTCCTTTCATCGGTGTCCCTAAGTTCTTGGACACACTTGCAATTAACCCATAATCTTCATAATGTGTAGTAGCCTCTACAATTGCTCGCGCAAACTTTTCTGGGCTGTCGGACTTAAATATGCCTGATCCCACAAACACACCATCTGCGCCGAGATGCATCATTAGCGCAGCATCAGCTGGTGTAGCCACCCCGCCTGCAGCAAAATTAACGACTGGCAACTTTCCAGATTCGTGAACCTTCAACAGCAAATCATATGGCACGCCATGTAACTTTGCTTCGTGATACAGTTCATCCTTGGATAGACCTTGTACTTTGCGAATCTGACCGTTGATCAACCGTAAGTGGCGTACCGCTTCTACAATATTACCTGTCCCGGGCTCCCCCTTAGTGCGCAGCATCGCCGCTCCCTCCTGAATACGACGCAGCGCTTCACCAAGATCTTTCGCACCACAAACAAATGGAATGGTAAATTCGCTTTTGCTAATATGGAAAACCTCATCTGCAGGAGTTAACACTTCGCTTTCATCAATATAATCAACGCCTAATGCTTCGAGCACTTTTGCCTCTACATAATGACCAATACGTGCTTTAGCCATTACTGGTATGGACACTACCTTCATAACCTGTTCCACAATAGTTGGATCAGCCATGCGCGCTACTCCACCAGCCGCCCGAATATCAGAAGGGACACGTTCCAATGCCATCACAGCCGTTGCACCAGCGGCCTCTGCGATTTTGGCTTGCTCGGCATTCATGACGTCCATAATGACACCACCCTTTTGCATTTCCGCCATCCCTCTTTTAACCCGTTCTGTACCCGTATTCATGCTTATGTTCATGTCCACGCCTCCTGTTATTTTTGTTCGATTTGTTTCATACCCTTCGCTTCGTATGGCTTCTTACGAAGCTTTCCATGCATCAATAGATGTGCAGCGAGGCCCGCAACTAGTCCCCAAAATGCACCGCCAACGCCAAGCAAGGTCACATTTGCCGCAGTTGCTAAAAACGTAATCAATGCAGTCTCTCGTCCCTTCGGCTCCGCTAATGCACCCGCAAGACTGCCGCCAATTGTACCGAGTAATGCAAGTCCTGCTAATGTCGCAATAAAAGTCTCAGGCAGAATTAAAAATAACGCAGCCAATGTCACACCAAAGATGCCGACAATCGTGTAAAAAATACCGCAGGCTATACCTGCAAGATAACGCTTTGACGCATCCTCATGAGCGTCTTTTCCTGTGCAAATCGCTGCTGTAATTGCAGCCACATTAAATGCGTGCGAGCCAAACGGCGCTGTAAGTAGTGAACCTAGGCCTGTTACGGTCAAAATCGGATTTGCGCTTGTCTTGAACCCGTCATTACGCAATACGAGCATGCCGGGCATGTACTGTCCCGTTAACGTAATCATAAACAGCGGCAGGGCAACGCCTAATAAAGCCTGCAACGAGAACTCCGGAACGACAAATACTGGTGCTGCAATCGCTAATTGAATATTGCTGAAATCTGTTTTTCCCGTCAGAATCAAATAAAGCAGTCCGATAATTAAAATGCCCACAATGGCGTAACGGGAAGTAAACCGTTTTAGCACGATATAAGCGACGAACAGCAAAACGACAAGCAGTGGATCTACTTTCGCCCCGCCAAAAGCTGAAATGCCGAACTGTAATAAAATGCCTGCCAGTAATCCAGACGCAATGCCCGGTGGAATAAGCCGAACGAAACGTTCGAACATGCCGGATAACCCTAATATAATAAAGCCTGCCGCCGAGATCATATAAGCACCAATCGCTTCTGAATAAGGAGTGACCGCCAAAGCCGATACGAGAAACGCTACGCCTGGCGTTGACCAGGCTGTAATGATCGGTTCTCTATAACGATAACTCAGCCAGATCCCAGTTATACCTACACCAATGGAAATTGACCAAATCCATGAAGTCGTCATTTCGGGAGTTAATCCTGCCACTTTCGCAGCTTGAAACACAAGAATAAAGGTTCCCCCGTAGTTGACGATAACAGAGATTAAAGCGGCGATTGCCGGTGATATGAAGTCACGCCCGCGCAAAGGAGAAGATGACGCTGTGTTCATATGTTTTCTCTCTCCCTTTACTCATCCTGATGTGCATTTTCATTCCAATAATAACTATCCGGCAAGTAACGTTCCCCAAATACCTTTGTACCAACGCGAATAATAGTCGCTCCTTCTTCAATAGCCACCCTGAAATCACCTGACATGCCCATCGAAAGTACATCCATTTCTACCCGCGGAAAACCCCTCTCCAGAATTTGAGTTTGTATAGTTTTCAAAAGTTGGAAGCAATGTCGTGTCTCCTCGTTTGTCGCATTCAGTTTGCCGATCGTCATTAGACCTTTTATGTTTAAAGTTTCAAATTGGGACAATTGTTCTACCAATTCCAAGGCGGATTCGGGAGGTGCTCCAAATTTACTTTCCTCATAAGACGTATTGATTTGCACTAGAATATCCATCGTCTTGTTCTCTTTGACAAGTTGTTTATGTAGGGCCTGCCCTAATTTCAAACGATCAACAGAATGAATAAGCGTCACATATTTGACAACATCCTTTACTTTGTTCGTCTGTAAATGTCCGATAAAATGCCATTCCACTTGATTATATTGCTCCATAAGCGGAAATTTGTCTCGAAGCTCTTGCGCTTTGTTCTCGCCAAATAAAACCTCTCCTGCCCTCATAGCCATTTGCAATTTTTCTAGTGTCACAGTTTTTGTTGCGAGTAACAATTTTACATCCTCAGTTTTGCGTCCAGAAGTGTGGCATGCTAATTCCATCTGCTGTCTTATACTTTTGAGATTCTCTTCTACCAAATTACTCATGTCTCTACCCTCTTTCTGCATCACACTAGCCAAAGGTAATTTCCTATATCTGCTTGAATTCTGATGTAGCAAATAAAAAATCCCTTATGTTCCTTGATGCTTTTTCTCGATTTTTAATGGTTGTATTTGCTAAATACAAGAGTAGTTTACCAAAGTATGGTTTGTATATATATATCCATAAACATCATAATCGAGCAGTCCAAATTCATTTGACAAATAAAATAACCGCTGTCTTGGTGACCAGCGGCTACTTTACTTATTGCTATATTCAATTTATTAGCAGACCAGGATCTGCTCTATATTTTACAATTTCCTACATTAAGTTGCGGAACCATCCTCTAATGGTTCTACGACTGAGCTAAAGTAGCTATCACCTCTCGCAGTGATCTCACAAACTTGTTGTTCTGTTCAGTATTTCCCACTGTAACTCTAATATGAGTTGGAAATTCAAATGCATCACCTCCCCGTATAATAATGCCTTTCTTAAGCAGTTCATCAAATACCATTTCGGCAGGTTGCTGTACATCAACTAAAATAAAGTTGCCATGCGGTTCTAAGTAATTCAATCCCATTTTATCAAACTCGGAACAAAGTTGAATGATCCCCTCTCGATTGTGCCAGCGGCAGCTTTCAACGAATGCTTGATCTTCCAATGAAGCTAGTGCCGCTACCTGCGCAAATCGATTTGTGTTAAATGGTTCTCTGACCTTATTAACTGTACGTATTACATCAGAGTGTCCGATTCCATATCCTATTCGCATGGAGGCCAGTCCATATATTTTCGAAAATGTTCTAAGAAGAACTAGATTAGAATAGTCCTTCAACAGACGAATTCCATTCGCATAATCTTTACTTAGCACATACTCCGAATAAGCCTCATCTACGACAACAAGTACATGCGGCGGGGTATTTCGCAGAAAATACTTCAATTCAGAATGGCTAATCATCGTTCCTGTTGGATTATTAGGATTACAAATCCAAATCATCTTAGTTCGCTCATTAATATTTGACAGCATTCCATGAAGATCATGTTTCCCATCCATATGCGGAATTTCAATACAAACCGCATTTTCCAGCTCCGAATTATGTTTGTAGAGGGGAAAGGAGTGCGTTGACATAATCGACTCATCTCCCTCTGCCAAATAGGCGCGAGCCAACATTAGAATCACTTCATCTGACCCAGCTCCAAAAATGATCTGATTAGGCTGAATACCAACAATCTCAGCTAGCCTAAGCCTCAAATCAACAGCATTACTGTCGGGATAGCGATAGATATTTTCCAATTCCACACGAATTGCCTCAGTTACTCTTGGTGAGCAGCCAAATGGATTTTCGTTGGAGGCTAATTTGATTACCTCCGTCAAACCTAATTCACGCTTCACCTCTTCAATTGATTTTCCAGGTTCATATAAAGGCAAGCGCATTACATTCATTTTCGGTCTCATCCGTCTCCGATCCTTTCACTTTTAATTGATTACTTAGCCATACCTACTTCGACTATTTCTATTTTTCTAATCTTATAGGATCATAAATTGAGTATAATATCGATTTAATGATAAGACTATTCAATTGGTACTATGACAACGATAGTTTTTACCTATGATTAAACTATTCCCAACATCAACATTGCACTTCGCGAGCTATTTTAACTCTGTAGCATCTAAGCTTTATAAAATTATTGACTAGTTCATGTAATTATGGTTTACTATTAATAACACATGAACACTTGCTCATATGTTATTAATATAAAATAAACTGTTGTAGGAGGGATATATAATGAATACTAAAAATTCTGTACATAAGGATACACATCGCAGCAGTGTCCACGAGCATGATCATGAGCAGCAACTTAATGGCGAGCAACAACATGGTCATGAACAGCAACACAACGACCACCATCATAAGCATGACCACAAATACGACCATCATCATGGCGATATCGAAGGAAATCGTAAAGGGTTAATTATTGCTCTTATTATTACTTCAACTATTATGATTCTCGAGTTTTTTGGAGGCTTAATAACGAACAGTCTTGCTTTATTATCAGATAGTGGACATATGCTTAGTGATGCAAGCTCGCTATTGTTGAGTTTAATCGCATTTGGATTTGCTGCCAAAGCGGCTTCACCGAAACGTACGTATGGATTTCATCGCTTTGAAATATTAGCAGCTTTACTCAATGGTGCCACTCTATTTCTTGTCGCTGGTATTATCGTTATCGAAGCATTCAAAAGATTTGTTGAGCCACCGACCGTTGCTACTGGTTCAATGATTCTAATCGCTTGTATTGGCTTATTAGCTAATCTACTATCTGCTTATTTTCTAATGAAAAAAGGCGATGTGAAAAATAATGTTAATATGCGTAGTGCTTATCTCCATGTTATCGGTGATGCCCTTGGTTCTGTCGGCGCCATTGTAGCAGGATTAATTATGTTAGCTTTCAAATGGTATTATGCCGATCCAATCATTAGCGTTGTTGTTGCGCTACTTATTCTTCGCGGCGCTTGGGGTGTATTGAAGCAAACAGTTCATATATTAATGGAAGGTACACCATCGCATATCGATCAGCAGAAGGTACTAGATGCATTGCAGCAGCTCCCATATGTGCTCGAAGTACATGATCTGCATATATGGACGATAACTTCCAATTTTGAAGCATTAAGCTGTCATCTCGTAATTGAGGAGCATGCGGATCAACAAACAGTATTACAGCAAGCGTTAGCTCTTATTTCTAGTAAATTCGCAATTGAACACTCAACGATACAAATTGAAACTCCTTCCTTCAATCATGAGCCGCTTAAAGTTTAATTTGTAGTTACTGTAAGAGGTAGTTTGGAACATTCAGTATAAATAATAAAATAAGGTGGATATTCGCAAGCTGTTAAGCTCACGAATATCCACCTTATTTATCTTTCATGTAAATTTGTTGTTATATTAGTAAATGTTCAATAACCTATAATAGTTCCATTCGCTCTAGCAAGCGAACGATAATAGCAGCAATCTGCTCTCTCGTAATATTATCCTTTGCGTTCAACCGTCCGATATTGCCCATAATAATACCTTCACGTACTGTTAAGGCAATATCCGTTCTTGACCAGTTGCTCAGTTGATCTTGATCACTATACTCAGCAAGAATGTTATCTATCTCATCAGTAGATAATACAAGGTTTGATTCTAGATAACTCATTACTCTAGCAACAATAACCATAGCTTCTTCTCTCGTAATTTGCTGAGATGGCCTATATGTCCCATCTGGGTAACCATTCATCAATCCAAGTTGTGCCACTGTTGCAACTGCATCTGTATACCAATAATCAGTGGAAACATCTGTAAAATCAGACGCGTTAGATGTATTCAATAAACCAAGTGCCTTACTAATGATACTAGCAAATTCAGCTCTTGTAATGGCCCGATCTGGTTCAAAAGTCGTTGCATTTACACCGTTTAGAATAAGTTTGGAGGCCAATAATTCTATTGATTCCTTAGACCAACCGGATACATCGGTAAATTGTAGTTGCTTATTGATAAGCGTATAAGTACCTGCTCCATAGTTCGTTACAATGACTTCATAGTTTTGACCATTGATAGAGATAGTTGCTAATATCGGTGCTAGCTCTCCATTAGGCAATAGCTTTAACAATGCAGTTGGCAAGATACTATTACCTGCATTAGTTGAGCTCAACGACGCTATTGAAGAGAATTTATCTCCTACATTAGTCGATATCAGCACCATTTGACCGAACCCTGGTAAATGAAGTGGACTAGCCTGAACATTCTGTGCTAACACTTCAATTGTAATCGGTGTTCCAATGATTTGATAAGCACCCTTGATCGCTTGCTCCTGTGCTTTAGCAATTAACTCCGCTGGTGCTTGCTGAATGTTAATGATATAGCTACTATGGTTAGTCGTTAACATCTGTTTTAATTCTTGATTACTTAGTGTAAATTGTACGCCTGTTTTCTCTAACACAAGACTATTCCCGTTTGCTACAAACATATCTACCACTTTATTGTCTAGTACAAATTGAGCATTAGGATATGATGCTGATACACTCAATACTATTGGTTGATTTTGATGGTCTCTATTTAACTGATTTAGCTGATTTTCTGTTAGATGAATCGAAATGGAGCTCCCTTGAATACTGACCTGACCTGTAACATCAACTTCCAGCCCACTTTCTCCTAACTTAAGCTTAACGTTTGACGTCGGTGTTGGTGTTGGTGTTGGTGAATTTACTGCGTACTTAATCGTTACTGTAGCAGTATTTGAATAATCTGTACCGTCAAAGACGCGATAAGTAAAGCTATAGGTGCCATTTTGATTGCGATCCAGTGTAAATTCGAACTCTCCTGTAAGTTCATTCAGTGTGACTTTACCTTTAAGAGGAGCATCAACAATATAATAAGTTAATGTATCTCCTTCTACATCTTGGGCAACAAGCGTTCCTTCAACCGTGCTATAGTTCGTTTTAGTCACAGCCATATTATCTGCTACAAGCACATCGTTGACTGATGACACCAATATAGTAAGGACTGCATTCGCATTTGCAGCCAAACTATCTGCACTTGCATGCCATACAAGTTGGTCCGATCCGAACCAATCTAATTCTGGTACATATACAAGTTCAGCAAGCTCTGTAGCAGTAATTACTGCACCCGCCTCAATTTCAGTTCCTTCAAGTATTAACAAACCATGCTGGGGCACTGATACTATCGTATATGAATCTAATGTGATAGCATCTGCATTTGTATATTGAAAATCTGCTATAGCAAAAGAATATTGTGTATCCTCTGTAGCATTTACTGTACTATCTACTAGCTGAGGAACAGAGCGATATACAATGGATGCATTTGCAACATTTGATACATTTTGAGCTTCATCAGTAATTCGCACATATACTTGCTTAGTACCAAAGCCACTACTTACTGTCCATGCTTTGCTTTGAATGTAGTTTTCCACCGATAACCAACTGATTCCATCGTGAGACAGCTCCATTACTAGATTAACAGTTTCTAGCTCACGACCTGGATCTGAAGCTTTGATCGTTAGCGATACATCTTCATCTAATGTAATTACTGTACCATCTTGAATAGAAATGGATACAACTGGTTTGACTGTATCGACATAGATAGAGCTTGATGTCGTGAATTCATTTCCAGCTTTATCAACAAATTTAACGTGAATAGTCTTTTCACCATTTCCTACTACGAGCCATTGCTTGGAATTCGTGTAAGATTCCAGCGCTGACCATGTTGTTCCATCAGAAGAGAACTGAATACCTGCTAAATCACTTGGATCTGTTGTAGTTAATGTTAGCTCTAGCTCAAGCGAATTTGCAAATTGATCATTATTGTTAATAACAATTGTTCCTCTTGGCGGAGTTGTATCCAATATAATACTTGCTTGAGCCGAGCCCGTATTGCCTGCTCGATCAATAAATCTTACATAGACCGTCTTGCTGCCATCACCTGTTGTCAGTGTATAGTCCAGGATTGCTTCATACATTTGTTCAGCTGACCATGTAGCATTATCATTAGAGAACTGTACGGTTTCAACATCGTCTACACCTATTCCTAATGTAAAATCAAGGGTTACTTCACGATCTGTTACGTAAGTAGCTCCTCCATTAATGGCAACCGTTCCTGTTGGGGATACCGTATCTAATATTACGGATGAACGGTACTCCGATGATTCATTTCCTGCAAAGTCAATCAGCTGTAGCTGAATTTCCTTCGCGCCATCTGTACTTCCTACATCGATCTGGAAGCTACTCGTATAAGCAATTGTCGTTGGTACTCCTCCGTTGACACTATAGCGAATATTAGCTATATCGGTAACACCACTCGCTGGTGTCACTGTAACAACTACGTCTGAATCATTCGTATAGGCATCACCATTATTCACAACCACTGTGCCTGTTGGATCCAAGCGATCCAGCGTAACTGTTTGTGTCAGTACTGTTGTATTTCCTGCTAAGTCAGTCAAGCGAACCTGTATCGTTTTCACGCCATCCTCCGCTGTATCCTGCAAGGTGTAAGATTGCGGAGTTGCACTATAAGTCACTCGTGCACCGTAAGCCTGACCTGTCTCACCTAGCTCCATGTAGGCAGCGTCACTTCCTGTAACCGTCAAAGATACTTCGGTTGAATTCGTAATGCTTGGTGTTAACAGCGTTAACGTGCCTGTCGGTGCTGTTGTGTCCAGTACGATGCTAGCTTGCGCTGTGCCTATGTTACCTGCTCGGTCGATAAAGCGAACGTAGACAGTTTTGCTGCCATCACCTGTCGGCAGTGTGTAGCTTATGCTTGCACTGTAGCTCTGCTGTACTGACCATGTCTGATTGTCATTCGAGAGCTGTAGCCACACTACATCATCTACACCTGCTCCGAGTGTGAAATCAAGCGTAACTTCCTCATCGGTTGCGTACGCCGCTCCTCCATTAATTGCAACTGTTCCTGTTGGAGGTAACGTATCTAACGTTACGATTGCCCCATATACTGTAGAAGTGTGTCCTGCACCATCAATTAGCGTAATCGTAATCTCTTTCTCTCCATTTGTGCTTCCTACATTAATGCCAAAACTGTTTGTATATGCAATTGTCGTTGGTGGCAAACCATTGATTGTGTATCTAATAAATGCGATATCGTTCACACCTGCATCCGGAGTTATTTCCACGGCTACATTAGTATTATTCGCATACTGCTCCCCATTATTAATGAGAACCGAAGCAGTTGGAGGGGTCATATCCAACGAGATGTTGCTTTGCAATACGCCAGTGTTGCCAAAACGATCAATCAGCTGCACATAAACCGTCTTATATCCATCCCCTGCTGGCAATGTATATGTTTTGATTGGGCTATAGCCTTCTGAGGAAGACCAATTATTGTTATCTGCAGAAAATCTCATGCTAACAATTTCATTAGCACCTGCATCAGGTGCAATAACTAAATCTACCTCTCGCCCTGTTGTATAGGCAGCACCGTTATTAATCGTTAAACTTCCTGTAGGTATTGTTGTATTCAATGCAAAATCCCAAAAATAAAGCGGAGATATATTACCCGCTGCATCTATTAATTCAACTCTAACAGATTTCTCACCATTTTCAGATCCTACCCCAATTGAAAATGGTGATTGGTATGCTTGAGTAGTTGATATAGGAGACTCATTAACTGAATACCGCATACTAACAATATCGTTAACGCCTGAATCTGGTGTAATCCTTACATCTACATATTGATGATTCGTGTAGTAGCTTCCATTATTTATTACAACGGTTGCAGTAGGTCGCGTTTTATCTATTGTAAATTGAATCGTTTGTGTTTGGTTGCCTTGCGCTACCGTTAGCGTATATGTACCTTCATTTGTAATAGTCGTACCAAGCGTGTAAGGAGTTCCATTCAAAGTCGCTGTTCCAACATTAAAATGAGGCGTTACGTTATTTCTATAAAAACTGCCATCCGTTACACCTGTTATCTCAATATTGACAATCTCAGAATATGTAATAATTAAATAAGGGCGTTCTGTCTCCCCTACATGAGTTTCAGTTGATTGGACAAAATGTTCAAGATATTTGATATTCGCATCTTCAGCTTGCTCAGCAGTGAAGGCTGAGAAAATAAATGTTGCTCGAGGATTAGACTTGTAAATTTCATTGGAGACGTAGCTTGTAAAATCATAGGGACCAATTAGAGGCTTTGCAGTTGGGGCATTCGTAGCTACATTTATAGCGATTGTAGATCCAGATATAGGAGCTGGTAAAGTAGCATTAGATACTTCATCTTGAGTCCAGTCGTGATTCAAACTAGATGAAGCTTTCAATGAAAAGCTAGGTGCTCCTAGAATATGACCACCTGTTATGGGGAAATAAAGATTGGCAGATTCTACTTCGTACCCTTCTGGAATTTCGGGTAAATTATATTTCAGCAACACTTGAACCTCCAAAGGCAAGGCAAATGTTCCTTGATAACCTGCATCAAGATATCCGAGGTTTCCATACTCAGACATCATTTTTGCACCACCAATTCCTTCATAAACAATTGTGGTGTCTTCTACCGCATAAATATGTGACGGAGCAACATTTGCGGCATAAGCATCCTTAATATAAAAGTTCCCTAATAGTCCGATACTAACTATAACAAGCAATAAAATAGCAATCCAAGCAAATCTCTTTTTCACTACGTACACTTCCTTCCATTACTAGTTATTATTAAAAAGTCTCTTTCCATTAATAGTAACATCAAGACCATTGTTAGGATACATTTCTAAAGCTATTTTGTATCGATTTTAATCAGTATTTTCATTTTCTGTGATGTGGATTACAAAACATAGGGTTCGCAGATACATTTGCATGTATCTGCGAACCCTTCAACTAATCATATGAACTATCTAATTATTGTTGATCAGCTAGCAGCAATAACACTTTAACCGCTTCAGCTCGTGTGAGCAAGCCCTTCGGATCAAAATTATTGTTACCTTTGCCTTCAATAATTCCAGCTGCAGTCGCTTTCTCAATCGCTTCAATCGCCCACTGAGCGATACTTGCTTCATCAGTAAACGTTATAGCCGTTCCAGCTTCTAATTCGCGCCCCAGTTTGAATTCAAGTGCACGAACGATTAATGCTGCCATTTCTTCTCTAGTCATCGTTCCATTCGGTACAAATTGCGTATCTGAACGACCATTAACTAGACCTGCCGCAAAAGCAGCATTAATCGATTGACTGTACCATTTATCGGAACCTACATCACTAAATGGTGATACTGAACCTTCTTCAAGATTTAACACTCTTGCTAATATTGCTGTAAATTCTGCTCTTGTAATATTACCATTAGGAGAGAATGTTTCCGCTGTTGTACCTAATATGATTTGCATAGCCGCTGCTCGTTGAATAAGATCATATGCCCAGAATGATGTCGGTACATCATTAAACTGTTTATTGTAATTCAACAACACATAATCTCCACTATTATGAACGGTTGCTACATACTGACCATTAACTAGAGACGTAGGCACATAACTTAAAGATCCATCTTCATTAATATGATAGATACCTAGCCATTGCTCTACATCAGCTTGCTTTGGAGCTTTAAAGGACAATGTTACACCTTGATCAAATTGATCAACTGAAACTGCATTTCCTTGAGTATTTTTACCATTTACTGAGTAGCTAATTGTAGCACTTTGACGTTGTAGGTTCACGTGATGCTGCTCGCTATAACTATTCATTAAAGCATCTTGACCATTATTAGCTGCTTGCACAGTAATCGTGATTGATGTTAGTCCTTGCTTCTGTAGCTCTTGTAATTGCTCCGTTGACAATACTACATTAGCATCGCCTGATGTAATTACTAGCGGTAGATTGGCAAGTGCTAGATCAATTTCTACTTCAGTAGCACCCGCTGGCAAGTTAACAATATATTGCCCATTTACAGCGTGGCTGCTTGTTACAATAACTTTTGTTGATGCAACATTATTATCAACATAGTCATTATTGTTACCCGTATTGTTAGTTGGAGCATTTTCAGCTAATAGAATAGTACCTCCAGCTGAACGCGCTGGTAATGGTAATGTTACTTCGCGGTCTTTACTTACCGTATACTTCACTCCGCTATACAAATCAGTTAGCTTCGAACCAGCAGCTGCAGTTACTGTAAAGCTAATCTCTTTCTCCACATCCGTCGTATTCAAACCTACATACACCGCATCGCCATTATAGCTACGCTTGATTACTACATATTGATCTGTGTCCCCACCCATTACCTTTGTTCGATCTCCTTTGGAAAACACTTTGGAATACTGAGCACGAGCATTGAGTAATTTCTGATAATGTGTAAGCATACCCGATCTCTCATCAAGCTCATCCCAAGGCATATCATATCGATTTTCGCCAAAGCGATTTTCATCAAAATTAGCATTCAATCCTGACATGCCAAGCTCTTCACCGTAATAGATAACAGGCTGACCCTTAGCTGTAATCTGTAATGCTGCAGCGACCTTCATCTTACCTTCGTCACCATTAGCATGATATTCTGCAGCTAAGAAACCATCCTCATCATGACTACTAAGGAATTGACCTAGTGTAGCCGTATTGTTGAGCTTTTCATTACGAGCTTGTAATGAAGCTTCCACTGCATCGATTTGCCCATTGATAAACCTATCCGCGATATCGTTGAATCCGAAGTCTAACAATGAATCCATCTGACCAGAACCCAAATACCCGCGTTGATCGTTAACAGATGCACCAAACACTTCACCGATTAATTTAAATTCATTATCTACTTTAGTTAGTTCATTCTTGAATTGATACCACGTTGTTTCATCCACATGTTTAACTGTATCTACACGATAGAAGTCGATGGAGTCTCCACGATCTGTACGTGCTTGCTCTAACCAATCCACTTGCCACTGGACGATTTGATTACGTACCGCTTCATCCTCTGTTTTCAAATCAGGCAGGAACGCAAGCTCACCTAAAATGTCATCTTGGTCAACAGGTGAAGTTCTAATCAACCCATCGAATGCAGCTTGTTCAGCAGCCGTTGGATAGTTACTTGTTGCTATCGGCGCTTTCGCTCCATCCATACCATAGCCCGTATGATTCAATACAACATCCACCATTATCTTCATACCACGATCATGCGCTTTATCAATTAGCTCCTTGAATGTATCCAAGTCACCTAGATGCTCATCGATTTTTGTAAAGTCTTTCGCCCAATAGCCGTGATAGCCATATTGTGATAGCCATGGCTGGCCATAACCTAAATTCCAATCGATATTATCGACGATTGGCGTTACCCAAATCGTATTAATACCTAGCCCGTCAAGATAATCTAACTTATCAATAATACCTTGGAAGTCACCACCATGGTAAGTTTCAAGATGTGCAGTATCATAATTCTCCCCATTCGGATCATTATTGCTGCTATCTCCATCATTGAAACGATCTGTTAGCATGAAGTAAATACGAGCTTCATCCCAATCAAAATCTTTGTTAGATACATTAGTGCGAGTAGCCACTTGTACAGTAGTAGTAAAGTGATGTTCTACATTATTAATATCGACGATTATGACCGGAATATTTTTCGTTCCTGCTTTGATACTGTCGACTACAGAAAGTGTTAATTCCTTCAACGTCTTATCTACAAGTACTCGACTAGCTCCACCTAATACTGTCAAATCCGCGTAAATCCCATTAATTTGTTCATTCGGAGTATCCGTTTCAACTTTCAATATCGTATGCTGTTCATAATTGAAGGAAGCTGGTGATACTGATGCTTGCGCCGAAACATTAACTACCTCATATTTGATTGTGGATACGCCGTCTTTCGTGTTTTTTGGATCAGATATCGTTGTCGTAACGTCATTAATCGTTACATCGAACGTGTATACATACTCGCCTTCAGCAATATTTTCAACCGTGTAATAATAGAACTGTCCAAGCGCATCATATTGCATAGTATAAACTTGACCAGCGAAGTTTAATTTCACACCTTGAATCGTATGATGTGCATTATCACGATATAATTCATCATTACGATAATAGAATGTTACATCATCACCATTAATGATCGGTCCGCTAACTTTAGCCGTTTGCGTAAATGCTTGCTGACCACTTGTTAGCTGAACTTTAACAAAGGTTTCATCTAATTGAACATTTACAAAGCGATCCATATCGGGATCCTTCTCTACCCACGCACCTTTTTTCACGATAAAGCCAACTTGTGTTACGTTGGGTGCAATCTCTACTGTAGCAATCGCTACGTCATTAACAACTGTAAATTCGATTTGGTCGTTAACAACTCCGGTGTTCCATAGCCATAAACTCCAATCTTTATAATCCTTATCAGGGCGAGTATATTCGAATTGGACAAAGCGACGTTCATAAGCTTTCACCTCTAGCGAATGCGTAGCAGAAATACTACCGATTGTCACTGTAATCGTTACGTTACCTGATGCAATACCATTAACGATACCAGTTCCATCAACAACTGCAATTAGCTCATCACTTGTAGTCCATTGGATCAGTTGATTCGTCATGAATTGATTGAATTGATCCTTAACAACAGCAGATAGCTTCGTTGAATAGTCGGTATATACGAATGTGTCTCCGCTAAGTGAGATTGTTGTTGGCATTAATACAGCAACATTTAGCGTAACTGCCTTTTCTACAGTTCCTACTTTTGCTGTAATTGTTGTTACACCGTTAACAAGGGCCTTAATTTTGCCACTAGCGTCAATCGTTGCTACAGTTGTATCAGAAGACGTCCAATTTACTGTCTCACCTGACATTGTGCGACCGTTCTGATCTTTTACTTGTGCGGAAGCAATAATTTGCTTTCCTACTTCGATAGCCACTTTCGGTAGTGTTACATTAATAGAGGCTACTTCTGGTGTATATGAAGAAACTTCATCATAGAGCACCATCATCGATAGGCCCGCAACTGCTACTTGACCTGTCGTCACTGTTTCTATAATAGTAGTTCCTGCTCGTCTATCATTGACAACGACTTTCCAACCATTTGCTGACGCTGGTAATGAAACCGTTGCTTCTCCACTATTCACGCCATCTCCTGTATTACCGTTATAAATTACAATTATATTTTTCCAATCATCATAATTTGCATTGTTTTTCAATTGATAGGCAACTACACCATCGTTACTTTGAAGCACCTGTAAGTTTTTGTTGATCTCAGCCTTTGTTGTCATTCTGAAAGCAGGATGTGCCTTACGTAATGCAATCAAACCACTATAATAATCATTAACCTCAGTAAAGCTTGCTTTATTGCTCCAGTTAATTTGATTCACAGAATCTGGACTACGATAGCTGTTATGATCTCCGTATTTGGAACGAAGCAATTCATCTCCAGCATGAATGAACGGAATACCTTGCGACGTTAATACGATACCATTCGCAAGTAGAGAACGTTTTATCGTTTCATTACTTAGTACATCATTTTCATCGATATCATAGTAAGGAGTAGCTGCTGCAACGGCATCATCAATATTACCGCCACCTTGTAGCACACCATTCACTATATTAATCATGTTCATCTCTCCGAACAAATTTTGAGTACGGGCAACTTTATCCCATAGATTCAAATTATCATGTGCGGTTACATAGTTAATCGTTTCCGAAGGGCTATTGGTAAAATCAGTTGTTGCACCAATAATTCCGTTCAAAATACCATTAATAGATTCTAGCTCTCCTGTTGCAAAACCTTTACTTTCCCCATCGCTATCACCTTTAATAGCAGAACGGAAGTTGTCATTGAATACTGCGAAGTTAAGATCCTTCTGAGATCCCTTCAATGTCTGATCGCTACCTGCAAGTGGAGTGCTGCCACCCATCCAAGGCTCACCATATACAATAAGTGTAGGATCAACTTCGTGATGAAGTTCCTCAGTAATCTCAGCCATCGTAGTAGTATCGATAATACCCATTAGGTCAAAGCGGAAACCATCTACATTATATTCTTCTGCCCAATAACGTACAGAATCTTTAATGAATTTACGAACCATCGGTCGTTCTGTAGCAATCTCATTGCCTACACCCGAACCATCGGAGAACGTACCATCATTATTTGTACGATAGTAGTAGCCTGGAACGATGCTATCGAATGGACCATTGTCAATGTCATACGTATGATTGTATACAACGTCCATGACAACTCTAATTCCTTTTTCATGAAGCGCTTGAACCATTTGCTTGAATTCTATAATTCTTGTAGCAGGATTAGTTGCATCTGTTGCATATGAACCTTCTGGTACGTTATAGTTTTGCGGATCATACCCCCAGTTGAATTTCTGATCAGTCGAGTTTGGATCATTTACATTTAACTCGTTTACCGTTTTGAAATCATAGGCAGGCATTAGATGAAGATGCGTAATACCTAGCTCAGCTAGATGATCCACACCAAGCTTATTACCAGCTTGATCAACTAGACCATCCTCAGTAAATGCTGCATATTTCCCTTTGTTCTTATCACTAACTCCTGAATCATCAGCGATAGAGAAGTCACGGACATGTAGTTCGTATAGAATAGCATCTGTCGGATTAGCCATTGGTGGCTTTGAATCATTATCCCAATCTGTTGGATTGGTTGTAGCTAAATCAAGAATCGCTGTTCTTCCGCCATTAGCAGAAACTGCTTTCGCATATGGATCAACGGCGTAATTAACCGTACCATCAGCAAACTCTATTTTATACATATAGTATCGAGCAGCAATAGTGTTCGGCTGATTGATGGACCATAAACCATTGCTATCTTCTGTCATTAATACTTCTTGATTACTATTGGTCTGGTCGATTACATCTCCTGCGGCATCGTACACACCTTCATTATTATATAGCGCTAAAGACACTTTTGTAGCAGTCGGCGCCCATACTTTGAATGTAAGGTCAGTCGCTCCGTAAGTTAATCCAAGATCAGTACCATTATAGAAAAATTTATTATCATCCAATATTTTTCTCATCGTTACTTTAGTATTAATAAGTGCAGTATGTTGAACTTCGTATACATCTTTTACATCAAGTGCATTAGCTGCAATAGTTAATTGATAAGATTTTGCACTTAACTTTGTTGCAGTTGTCGGTACATTAACATTGTCCGTCACATTATACAGCGTAAAGTTAGCAACTTCAGCAGTATCTACCTCACTATTCGTCGCAACATTGATCTTCGTCAAGGAATCTACAAATGATGCTTCAACTCTAGCAGATGCTGCTGCCAATGCATCCGCTGCATTCGTATAAACATTAGTTTGATTTTCGACGATCCAGAGATCAACTGTATGCTGATCAGTTGGCATGTTAATTACCCGATCACCTTCCTGTTCAGTCCAATCACCTAGTCTTGTAATGATATTAAGTAGATTGTCATACGAAGTGATCGTTGCCGTTGCAAAACCGTTCGCATCGATACCTGTAAATGGTATTGCAGTTGAAGGGAAACCATTTCCCCATACCCACATATCCCAATCGTTTTGTTTGCCATCTTGTCTAAAGTAGTGAATATTGTAAGTATTCAATGTCGTTGGATCTTGCTCAGTTCGGAATGTAACGTTGTGTGCTGTCGTTGCACCTTCTATAGTACCAACAGGAATTGTCGCCGTATAAGAGGTGTTGTACGCCAAGCTATCTACTAATTCAAACGTTAATGTATCCGTAGAAGTAGTAACATTCGTAGCAATACCAGCAATACTAGGTAGTGAATCATCTAATATTGTAATATCTTGATTGAACTTGATCGATACTTCCTCAAGACCAATCGATACATCCTTGGCATCGTTACTAGGCGTAGAAGAACAGATTGAGATTGGCATCTGTTCGAAAGTAATCGTATATTCATCAGTATAAGTAGATTGAACATTCGGAGCAGCTGATTCGTTCCATGAAACAGCAATGTGGTTAGTTGGAGCTTCTGGAATAACATCAAATGCACCATGCTCTGTAGCAGTATTTCCACTGAGTACAGCGATTGCGGAAACGCTATCATTTTCATCTAGGCCAAGTAGAGCTAATGGGATTTTACCTTCGAATCCAGTGTTAACCTTTGCAGCAAAAGAACTACCGTTAAGATCACCCCATGAAGCTGCTAGTGGAGTATTGAAATCCGTTCCTGCATATATTGCTGCACCAGCAATAAGGTCGTCCCCTTTAATTCTATGAACAACATGATAGTTAGGTGCCTCGGTTGTTCCATCAAAGTTAAATTGACTTTCCCAAGGAGATGCTTTACTAGCATTGGTATCGCCGCCATTAACAGCTAGCGCAAGATCTAGATATAGACCGTTGTCGCCCCAATTCGCTAACGTCGTTCCATCAATCCAATAATATAAATAAGTGCTATCATTCGTTATTTTCAAGTTTTCAATTTGGAAATCATTAAATCCCTTAGCCGATGTTCCTAACGTTGGAACGGAATCCCAATAACTCTCTTTGACACCGTCAACAGCTACAATTCCACAGCTAGCATCAGCCGATACAGTAATCGGCAATGTCATTGGCCATAGCGTAATCAATAACGCTACGATTGTAAAAATAGAGACCCATTTCTTCTGTCTTTTTAACATATCATGCCCTCCAATTTTTAATTTTTAGTTTTTTGTGCAAACGCTTGCACAAAAACGTGACATAATTTGCACAGTTTAATCAATAAACTGAGCATTTAAGTCTTGTTTTCGGAAGTTATACATGTTGTCGATAAGGTTTGTGCAATCGTTTTCATAAACCTATACTATTAGAATAGCTATATATTGTCAACCATTTCATTGGAGGAGAATATGTGCTTGAATAGACTAATTGCTCGTGGAAAAGCGATAGCGTTCGTTTTTGTCCTCGGATTTATACCGCTGTCCCCATTACAATAAATCCGAGGACAACGGCGATTAGAACAGCAATTGGTTCTCGGAGCGATCCCCCGATTGATGCAGCACTTTGTTCTCGGGGCGATTTGCTATATGATTAAGCATCGTATGTTGTGCAGCGCTTATAACGATACATCTCTTCCTCTAACCATTCTCCTAATTGGAAAATAGCTTCTTCATTTCCGATATTGCAAATAAGCTGCACACCAACTGGCATGCCTGCTTCATCCGTACCGATTGGCATCGTTAGCGATGGTAGTCCCCATACATTGGCATAAGCGATATATGGCATATATTGCTTATAAGTTTTGTTAATTGAGAATATTTCGCTATATAACTTTCCGTGTTTTTGCGCTGCTTCGTGATAAACAGGAATAATAAGAATTTTATTATTGAAATACTGGGCGATCTGCTGATCTCCTGCAGCAAGAAGCTTGCGGATTTCTACTAATCGAGCTTCAGATGGTTTGAACGTACGGGCACCAATTAATGCCCAAGACATATAAGAGTGAAGATCCGATTTACGCGAGACCTTTTCCTTCACAAACTCCCATAACGGATATTTCTTCGAGCCATCTTCCGCTAATATTTTCACGATATGCTTTGCACCATCTATGCTCATTAACTCTTGCCAAATAAGCGCACAATCTTCGAATAGCGGAGGCAACTCACTGCCTACTTTATAATCAGCCGCTAATTTGGCACGTAATTGCTCCATCAGTTGATCCGTTGTTTCATCTAGTGGAATATTGGGTTGCTTATAAGGCATTACAAGTTCATAAGCATCAAGATCAACGAATTTCCGCTTCCCAGCTGTTAAGATTTCATTCATCAGACGGGCATCGCGTACTGATTTGCTCATCGCCCCAATACCTAGCATTCGATCCTGCTCCGGTATTGTCACATGAGGGAAATTACCTACAGCACTAACTTGCTTATCACCTGATTTGAAACCGACAATTCCATTGTTATGGCTCGGAAAGCGAATGGAACCACCAATATCTGCTCCAAGTCCTACTGCTGCACCACCAAGAGCAATTAACGCACCTTCTCCACCACTAGAACCACCGACCGAGCGCGAAAGATCCCAAGGATTATTCGTCCGACCATATAGCTTATTATCTGTTTCCTGACAAAAACAAAGTGTTGGTGTATTCGTCTTACCGATGATGATCGCACCTTCTCGCCTCAACAAAGCTACTGCTTCAGCATCCCGGGGCTCGATATTATCTTTTCGATGGATCAGTCCTCCTGTTGTTGCAATTCCTGCAACATGGAAGCAGTCTTTAATACTAATCGGAACACCATGCAATCTACCTACTGGCTCATTGTTTTGCAATTTTATATCTGCATCTATCGCTTCCTGCTTGGCAATATCATAGCGGTCAGCCGTTACACAATTTACACTTTTGTTCGCTCTTTCAAGATGTTCGATATAAGCACTGGTAACTTCTAATGAGCTATACTGCCCAGTTTTAATTTTGTCTGCTAGTGCCGTTGCATCATCATCTAATATTTGTTTCATCACCATTCCCCCCAAACCAATATGAGTTTTTACGAGTAAAAGTTAATTCGAATATAGTCTTTATAAAGAGTAGTCCGTTATTACTAGTGTACGTGCCTAGTTGCTATATATTCTAATCATACTAAAACTCAACAACGTTTGGAATATTAATTATTCTATTGGGCAACATATACTAACAACTTAATAAACACTTACAATGGAGGGTTTTATGAACAAAATATTAATTGGACTATCCTTGCTCATCGTGAGTTTATGTATCAATACAACTGACGTCAGTGCAAAGGGAAAAACAATAACTATGTCAATCATGAATACCGATGGACTTAGTATCGGAACAGCAAGCCTTGTACAAGACGGTGATAATGTCAAAATTCACTTACAAGCTTCGCAATTAACTGCTGGTGTGCATGGCATCCATATACATGAAAATGGACAATGTGATCCACCAGACTTTAAGACAGCGGGAGCACACTTCAATCCAATCAATCATCAGCATGGATTCAACAATCCCAAGGGATTTCATAATGGTGATTTGCCTAATATCGAAGTATCGAGTGATGGCACAATCGATGTGGAACTCATTACAAGTGTCGTTACACTTAAAAAAGGTGAAGCTAATTCATTGCTAAAGAAAAAAGGTACTTCACTTGTTATACATGCAGATGCTGATGACTATGTTACCGATCCAGCTGGTAATTCTGGAGCTCGCATTGCGTGTGGTGTTATTAGTAAATAAACAAAAAGGCAAGTTTCCAGAAAAACTGGAAACTTGCCTTTTTTTATTGCTACTTTTGTCTGTTTATGAATTCTCCGATAATTCTTCTTATTTACATATTCATTCGTAATCAAGCTATAGTACAATAATATTGTAGCTTCACCGCAACATAATACGAATGGAACAGCGATTAGTCACTATAGCTCAATCTATTATATGGAGGAAGACAATTGAAGAAGTATATATTAATTTTTATTTCACTATTATTTGTCGTTATTATTTCAACAGCAGCATTTAACTATTTTAAAGGTCACGATAGAGGTGTCGTCGTACTTATGTATCATGATTTTGGTTATAGTAAGGACCCGAAAATTATTAACGCTGAAGTATTTGAAGAGCATATGGCTGCATTAGCTGCTTCCAAGTATGA
>DXHF01000462.1 GCA_019113605.1 Candidatus Paenibacillus intestinavium | reverse complement strand
TAATTGAGATGAATATGCTTTTGTTGAAGCAACAGCAATCTCAGGTCCAGCCCATGTTACTAATACATCGTTCGCTTCACGAGCTACAGAGCTACCTACAACGTTCGTAATCGCCAGCACGCGAGCGCCATTACGTTGTGCTTCACGCATAGCTGCTAGTGTATCGGCAGTTTCACCAGATTGGCTGACTACGATAACTAGTGTGTCAGGTGTAATAATTGGTGAACGGTAACGATACTCAGAAGCGACATCTGTTTCAACTGGAATGCGAGCCAATGATTCGATTACTGATTTACCAACTAATCCTGCATGGTATGCTGTACCGCAAGCAACGATGTGAACTTTTGAGATTGAACGAATATAATCATCATTCATTTCAAGCTCTTTGCTTAGGTTAACAGCTTTACCATCCTCTGTTATACGACCAAGCATCGTTTCACGGTATGCTTTCGGTTGCTCGTAGATTTCTTTCAGCATAAAATGGTCGAAGCCAGCTTTTTCCGCTGTCACTAGATCCCAATCAATATGCACAATATTTTTGGCAATGCTCTCTCCTTCAAGGTTGAATAGCTCTACCCCATCACGAGTCAATACTGCCATATCTCCATCATCAAGAATATAGACATTACGTGTATATTCGAGAATGGCTGGAATATCTGAACCGATAAAGTTTTCACCTTCGCCAATACCGATAACTAACGGACTTGCATAACGAACAGCTACTAATTTATCTGGCTCATGAGAAGTTAATACGCCAAGTGCATACGCACCTCTCATATGCTTCACAGCACGCTGTACCGCTTCAACAAGATTACCGTCGTACTCTTCGGCAATAAGATGAGACACGACTTCTGTATCTGTCTCGGACACAAACACATGTCCTTTAGCGATTAGTTCTTCTTTCAGATCAAGATAATTTTCAATAATACCGTTATGCACAACTGAAAACTGGTGAGAATTGTCTGTATGCGGATGAGAATTCACATCCGAAGGCTTACCATGAGTAGCCCAGCGTGTATGACCAATACCAACTGCTCCATGCAGCGGTGTACCTTCTAGCTTCTCTTCAAGATTAGCAATACGACCTTTAGACTTCGTAACTTCAAGCCCTTGCTCTGTAAATACAGCTATACCAGCAGAATCATATCCGCGATACTCTAGTTTCTTTAAGCCTTCAAGTAAAATCTGTTGTGTTTCCCCATTACCAATATATCCAACAATACCACACATAGTATATTCCTCCGCATAGTGTCTCGCTTGCAGGCAGTGTCTCATCTGTAGCATATACTTTAGATGATACTGTTAATCTGCACGAACCACATAGCAAATATCCATATGACTTACCAACATCTTCGTTTCATTAGGCAATAGCAAGCTAGCCCATGGACATGTTCCATTAGCCACATATTTGCTAGCGATCCATTGACTTATACTGCTCGCTCTTCTTAGCGACAACAGTATAAGCACTGCGAAACGATCACTTCATTATAGTCAGACAGCTATTCGTTTGTTCAATTAGTCGCCCAATTGGTTTGCAAATAAGCTTGCGGTTGTCTGTACTTACCGAAAGGTCCCCGCCGAAATTTCGAACACCTTTACCTCGTCAGCTTAATCTTTAAATGTAAGTTCCAAGTTCGTTTCATATTCGACATCGACTATGCTACATTAGCATAATCATCGTTATCAAAGTCCATGATTTGAACTTACCTCATAAAATGAGAGTTCATATCGTGGGCTTTCGAAAGCCGAGAAGATGGAACGTTACTTGAGAAAGGCGGAAGCGCAAGTGTACGTAGTTGGTACACGCGATCCTACAATGTTTCTGCAAGAAACATACATCGGAAGCTTACGCTACACTTTCCAAGTTCGTTTCATATTCGACGTCGACTAAGCTACAACGCATAATCATCGTTATCAAAGTCCACGATCTGAACTTACCTATATCGCATTAAGCTCTGGCGCTTGGTTTGTTGTAACCCCTACCCTCTCTCTCCTTCTTGAATGACACTTACTTATCATATTCATTTTCAGTCTTGTACGCAACAATTTATTTCATCCAATTGTATATTTTTTTATAGGTCAAGTACAATAATGGAGCTTTCTAAAACCAAGAAGCTGCAATGAAGCAATATACTTCTTACACTTTCGAGTGAAGCTTTGATCTCGTCAAGCATTGATTACTGCGTTGAACCCCAACAAAAAGGGACAGATCATAATAATCTGTCCCTTTCAGCTAATCCCTTACCGTTACGCTCATTATAAACTAATGTATTAGCACATTTATACGCACTGATAGCAACAATTATCCAAGCTGCGCTTTAACAACGTCAGCAATGCGATCAACATATGCATCGACTAGTTCTTTCTCTGGTCCTTCAGCCATTACACGAATCAATGACTCTGTTCCAGATGGACGTACAAGCACACGACCATTATCTCCTAGCTCCTGCTCAACTTCTTGCACTGCTTGTAGAATCGCTTCGTTGCCTTCATATCGACTCTTATCGGCCACACGCACGTTGACGAGCTTCTGCGGATATTTACGCATAAGACCTTTCAACTCACTTAGCTTCTTACCAGATAATTGCATCGTATCAACAAGCTGCAACGCCGTCATAATGCCATCGCCTGTTGTAATATGATCTAAGAAGATGACATGACCTGATTGCTCTCCACCTAGATTGTAGCCGCCACGACGCATTTCTTCCATAACATAACGGTCACCAACTGCTGTTTGAGCGGTATTCAAGCCGATCTTCTCTGTACCTTTGAAAAATCCGATATTAGCCATAACTGTCGTCACCACTGTATCATGCTTCAGCTTACCTTCCCGCTTCATACGATCACCGATAATACATAGAATGAAGTCGCCATCTACTTCTTCACCATGCTCATCAATAGCAATTAGACGGTCAGCATCACCATCAAAAGATAGTCCAACATCAGCACCGTGCGCAAGCACTTGTTCACGTACGAATTCAGGATGTGTTGAGCCAACGCCTTCATTAATATTTTTACCATCTGGCTCTGCACCTATAGTAATAACTTCAGCACCTAGCTCCTTAAAAATTTGCGGTGCTAGCTCATAAGCAGCACCATGTGCACAATCTAATACAAGCTTCAAACCAGCAAATTGGCCTTTAACTGTCGTTTTCAAATATTGTGAATATTTATCCGCCAGCTGATGTGAGCTAACAACTGAACCAACATCGCCACCTATTGGACGAGGTAGTTCATCTACCTCTGCATCGATCAAGCTTTCTATTTCTAATTCAGTTTCATCAGACAGCTTAAAGCCATCCCATGCAAAAAACTTAATACCATTATCTTCAACAGGATTATGCGATGCAGAGATCATTACACCAGCATCAGCTTGTAGCTCACGCGTAAGATATGCCACTGCAGGAGTTGATAATACACCTACAGAAATAACATCTGCACCAATTGAAAGTAAACCTGCAGTTAGCGCAGCCTCTAGCATATTGCCAGAAATACGAGTATCACGTCCAATAATAACTTTAGGCTTATGTGCTGTGCGAGTAAGTACGTAGCCTCCACAACGACCAATTTTATATGCTAATTCTGGTGTTAATTCGGTATTTGCTACACCGCGTACACCATCTGTTCCAAAATATTTCCCAATAATCGTTCTCCCTTAAATGTTTAATGTTAATACTTATTCCTATTCGATGCCGAGTAATCTACGTTAGCTATCCATCGTTATCAAAGTCCGCTGTTTGGAACTTCCCCTTTCAATAAAGGTTCAAAAAGCGGGCTTTCAGAATCGAGAAGAGGGAGCGCTACTTGTGGAAGGAGGAAACGTAAATGTACGTTATTGGTACATGCGTACCGGACTTCCCAAGTTCGCTTCCTATTCGATGCCGAGTAAGCTACGTTAGCTAACCGTCATTATCAAAGTTCGCCGTTTTGAACTTCCTCTTCATTATTACTTGATGGCGAGGGACCCATCGGCTCCTCAACCCCACCCGTTGTCGCCTCTGAATCTGAATCTGGATTTTCACCATCTATCTCATTAGTCGGTAAATCTGGAATGATTGGATCTACAGCTTCCTCTTCACCCTTCGTATCGACTTCCTTTGTACTTGTAATCTCTACGGTGACGTTAAGTGTGAAATCCTCAAACTCTTGAGTATGAATATACGCCGGTAATTCTGCAGCAATCATTAATTGGTGTGTGCCGACAGTAAGACCCGTTACATCAAGTGATAATTTAACATCAGAACTTTTGATCTTCTGTAATAAATTATCTGCTCCAGTAAGTACTACATCCATACGCCCATTCGTACTATTTGCAATCGTCGCCTTCAAATCGTCTTCAAGACCAGTAATCACCACAGGAATTCCACTCATTTTTCTCATTGCTGTAGCTTCAACTTCAACAATTACAGGTATTTCATTAGGAGTTACAGTCAAGCCTATGTCAGACTTCTCAGCCTTAACTAGCACTTCCCCCGATTCCTTTACCTTGGATAGATCGAGCACGAAGCCATCATATAACGTCAGCTCATCTAGAACCGTCTGTTGTGCGTTAACGATTACACTTGTCGTTGCTGAATTAATAGATACAAGACTGAAACCTTCTGGTAGATTGCCCGTATACCTTAATTGCACCGGTAGCTCCTTCGATGGTAATGAGATGATCGTTTCTGCACTTAATGTATCCGGATGAACGGTAACATTAGAAAGTGCGACCCCTTGCGTATCATATGCAACAACTTTAGCTTTTTTGTTCGTAACCGTCGCATTTGCACCTGTAATATCGACCGTAACAGCTAGCGTCGCCAGACGAGCGTAATCATCCTTCGGCATTGTCACTTCAACAACGTTACCAGTATCTCCAACGATCGATGATTCTCCAACAATATAGCCTGGCGCTGGATCGCCTTTAGTAAGCACTTGAACTTCAAGCGTTTGCGTCTCAAGCTCTTCAACTTGCACGGTAACAAGGCGTGGAGATATTTCTACCTCTGTAATTCCTTTTGGCATTTTGAGCGTTAACGGTAAATCTTGAATACCAGGACCAACACCTCGTAAATCGAGCTGTACCACATAGTCCTCATTAGTCGCCGTACGTAAGTTAGATATTCTACCTTCAACAACAACACGAACTACCGTCGGCTCCAAGCCCGTTAATACGTATTTATCAGTATCTAGACCGATCGGCACAATTGTCGCTGCTTCAATAATCTTCGTATCCGTATTAGACGTAACAGACTGCGGAGAAGTTTCGGGATCAATATGTACGATTGCCCAAATTAATAAAGCAAGGACTAACGATAATATTTTCAAGGAAGTCGGATGATTTATCCATTTATCCATGCTGATCCCCCTTTTTCTTCTTGAAGAAGGCCAATATAGCATTTTCTTTCTTTAAGCCATCAGTACGTGGCGATAGCTCTTCATGCAATTTGGAAATAAGTGATTCTTCATTAATATCGCGCACGATAAGCCCATTAATTGCTAACGAAACTTGACCTGTCTCCTCTGATACAATCAAAGAAATCGCATCACTCACTTCACTTACTCCAATTCCAGCTCGATGGCGTGTTCCTAATTCTTTACTTATAAATTGGTTTTCAGATAAAGGTAAGTAACAGCCTGCTGCCATAATCTGATTGCCGCGTACAATTACAGCACCATCATGTAATGGAGAATTAGGTGTAAATATATTCATAATTAGCTCTGATGAAATTCGCGACTCCATCGCAATACCTGATTCGATCATTTCCGAAACGCCTGTTTTCCTTTCAAATACAATCAATGCTCCGACCTTTTTCTTGGACATTGAACGAACGGCTCGAATAACCTCTTCAATTTGCTCACCAAGTCCGGCCGCATCTAATGAAGGACCACGAGAGAAGAATTTTCCTCGGCCCAATTGCTCCAATGCTCGTCTTAGCTCAGGCTGGAATAGAATTAATATCATAACAATACCCCAGTTGAACATTTGACTCATTAGCCATTTAAGCGTGTATAAATCCAGCCATGAACTTATTGCCCATGTCGCAACAAGTACGAAAATCCCTTTTAATAACTGAACAGCTCTTGTACCGCGAACGAGCATCATCAACTTATATATAATAAAGGCTACGATTCCGACATCGATAATATCCTTTAACCAATCATGCCAAGAGGAATCTGCAAAATAACTCATTTTTCAACCCCCAACCACCACAACATCCTATTTCACTTCATGTTAGCTTTCTAGATCGACAATCTAAAACCCTTTTTGTCGAAAAAAATAAAAAAGCTTCCCTCAAAAAAGGAAGCTTTTTGTAGATTATTGCGGAATTGCCCCAGAAATTGATGAAGTTACTTTATACCATATCCAATCTAAAGCTTGATCAATAACTTTACTTTGACCAGCAATATGACCAGTTGAGGCAAGCACCATCTTTCCATCGATTACGGTAACATTTCCATCTACAGCACCCTTCACCTCAACTATACCATTTTCGACCACCAAATCTCCAGTCAGCTGACTACCTTCTGGTACAATTACTGTATTTCCGTTAATGACAATGTACTGTAAATCTTCCTGTGAACCTGAAATAACTAGTTTGTTATCTTGATCCCATGATGCAAAGACACTAATAAACATAACCGCAATAAACATAGCAGCCGCCGTTAAACCAGGGTATCGATATAACCAACGGACAAATCTTGTATTGGATCGCGCTTTTTGTTTCGTAGGCAACTGTGCAAGAATAGCCGTTCTCAGATCCGCTACATCCCGCTCGCTTCTTACCGGTTTCGTTGTCGTCTTATACATTGCAAAATGCGCCATCGCATCTGTTTTTTCAAGTTGTTCATAGTGTTGCTTGCAGTCATTACAGTTATTCATATGCGCTTCTAATTGTTGGTATTGCTCTATCTCAAGCTCACCGTCTAGGTATAGATGAATAGCTTGAATCGCAACCTTGCATTCCATAGCAGCAGCCCTTCTTTCTTCGGTTCCGTCTTAATGAGTATGTTCCTCACCAAGCTCTATTAGACATACGTTTCATCAAAATTAATGTTTCAAAAGAATATTAGCTAATCATTCTAATGATCTATAATTTGTGCTCCAGCTTTTTACGAAGAAATTCACGGCCGCGATGCACTCTTGTTTTGATCGTAGTTACAGGCATGTCCAATATATCCCCTACTTCTTGCAAGGAAAGCTCATGAATATAACGAAGGATCATGACCGTTTTGTACTTAGGCGGTAATGTATCAATCGCTCGATGAATAATTTGTTGCGTTTCTGATATAAGCAATTCTGATTCTGGTGTACGATTATCACTAGGAATCATAGAATATCCATCCAAACCTTCATAATCCGAAGATTCCGCATCCAAAGAGTAGATCGGCTTACGTTTCCTTAACTGATCGATACTCAAATTAGTAGCAATTCTATAGATCCAAGTAGAAAACTTCATCGTTATGTCATAACGCTCAAGATTATTATATACACGAAGAAACGTATCTTGAACGACATCCTCCGCCTCTTGGCGATTGCTCAACATACGATATGCCATATGGTATAACTTTTCTTGATACAGATCAACAAGCTTGGCAAAAGCTGCCTGATCACCCTTCAATGCCAACTTAACGAGCTGGCTCTCTAATAGATTCACTCCACTATTCCTCCAAACGTCTCTTGGTACGTCTGATCTTTACTTTACTATTTTATCCTAAAACACGAAAAGATTCGAGCATTCTCTACTCGAATCTTCATTTATTATTAAAATAGGCTGTTTTTCGCTGTCGATTACGTTACATTTGCATAATTATCGTGATCAAAGTCCGCTTTTTATACGGTGTCTTCCCAGAAAGACTCATTTTCTGGTAGTGGCCGTTCGGCCATGTTAGTTTTGAACTACCCTTTAGATAAAGGTTCAAAAAGCGGGCTTTCGCAAGCCGAGCAGGTGAAACGCTACTTGAGAAAGGCGGAAGCGCAAATGTACGTAGTTGGTACATGCGAACCGTACTTTCCAAGTTCGTTTCAGATGCGATGTCGAATACGCTACAACGCATACTCATCGTTATCAAAGTCCATTTTTTGAGCTACAGCTTCTCTACACCGTTGCCTATTGTGCATACATAGAACTCAGCCACAAGCCCAGTTTCAGCTGTATATTCAGCAGCTACTTGCTCTTTGAATTGATCGATAGAATCTTGATGAACAAGAGAAACTGTACATCCTCCAAAGCCTGCTCCCGTCATACGAGCACCTAATACGCCTGGAACCCTGCGAGCTGCTGCGACCATCGCATCTAACTCAGAACCTG
>DXHF01000461.1 GCA_019113605.1 Candidatus Paenibacillus intestinavium | reverse complement strand
CGATCCAAAAATGCTGGTCGAAATATTACTTCGTCGGTTGAGAAAATTCATTATTTCGATACAAAGAAGTAATTGCTCGAAGGCAATAGTAGGAGGTAGTATGAGAAAGGTATTGTTATTACTCTTAGCTGCAACGGCAATCGTATACATATTAATATTTGTTCCATTTGGTAAGCCTGATTTCGTTGGTTATGTATATCAGGTAGCTGAGGTTACTGATCAAACGATTATTATTGGTGAAGACAAGGGTGATGGTATGAATGTATTAATTAGCCCTGGGGCAACATCGATCTCTGTCGGCTCAAAAGTAAAAGTGTACTACAAAGTAGATAGTATTAAGGAAAGATTTCCAACTAGCGAGAAAGCGCGATTATTGCCGGCCAAACAAAATAAGGAAGAGAAGAAAGCAATACAAACGTTATTCCGACATATTTCAACTCAGTATGAAAGAAATTTTTATCCGGAAATTGTTACGATCACTTCTAAAGATCAAGAGTGGGTCATTGTTGTCAATGAGTTAAATATGGATGACACAGATCGTCATCAGCAAACTCATACGTATATTATTTATAAAAAGGATGATCAAATTTCTCAATTAGAATAAAGAAGTGATAACCACTTCGGACAAAACAATAGGGATGCCTTTTCTCTCTTCGCAACGAAGATTAAGAAGGCACCCCTATTTGTATTATTTATTTACGGCGAGTGCCGCTATTTCTTGAACTGCTTCTACCACCAGAACGTCCACCGCTTGAACGATTGCTACTAGAGCTATCACCGCGTGTACTAGAGCTGTTACGAGCAGAGCCATATGATTTGCCGCCATCTCTTGGCTTAATGCCTTGAGCAAGCTCTAGATCAGATTTTGAAATGCCCCAAGGGTTACTATTATCTTTGGCTCTTGGCTTAGACGATTCAGAAACCGGGCGAGGGAATACTTTACCACTCCGTTCCGCTGGTCCTTTGCTATTGCGTTCAGCAGATCCTCTGCCAGTGCGTTCTGAAGAACCTTTACCGCCTTTGTTAAATCGATTAGAATCGTTTCCATTACTACGACCTCTAGACTCATAGCCGCTACCAGGTTTGCTCTTTCTATTGCGGTCACGAGAGCCTTGACGATCTTCGCTATATTGACGAGAAGCAACTTCAAGTCCATCGACTCTACGAAGTGGTAATCGAGCTGAAATACCACGTTCAATCGCTTCAAGCTTCAATCTATCATGTTGTGTTACGAAAGTAATGGCAGTACCCGTATGACCAGCACGACCAGTACGACCGATTCGGTGAATATAACTTTCAGCATCTAGTGGAATGTCGTAGTTGTATACATGAGATACACCTTCAACGTCTAGTCCACGTGCAGCAACATCAGTAGCAACTAATATTTGCAATTTCATATCGCGGAACTTCTTCATAACTTGTTCACGTTTCGCTTGTGTCAAATCACCATGCAACTCATCTGCATTATAGCCTGCATCCTGCAAAGCTTCTGTGAGCTTTTTGGCACGAAGCTTCGTACGACAAAATATAACTGCAAGAAAAGGACTTGCCGTTTGTAATAGATGTAGAAGAGCAGACTGCTTCTCACGATCTGTTGTTTCGATAGCACGCTGCTTAATGTTATCAAGCGTTACGCGTTCTGATTTAATATGAACGTTAATAGCGTTTTTCGAATATTGTACCGCTAATTTGCGAATTGCTTCTGGCATAGTTGCCGAGAATAGCATCGTTTGTCTTGCTTTTGGCGTCTGCATAATAATAGACTCTACCTCAGGAAGGAAGCCCATATGAAGCATTTGATCGGCCTCATCCAGTACAAGGTGAGAAATTTTACCGATATTGATACTACCTCTTCGCATATGGTCCATTAGCCGTCCAGGTGTTGCAACGATAATATGTGGTGCATTTTTCAGTCTTTTTACTTGTGCGGCAACGTCTTGTCCACCGTAACAAGCAAGAACAGTTGAGCCAATGCTGCTCGCAAGTTTTTTAACCTCGGCAGTAATTTGAATAGCTAATTCACGGGTTGGTGTAAGAATTAATGCTTGGACATGATCCTTGTCAGGGCGGATCAACTGTAGAATAGGAAGTGTGAAAGCTAATGTTTTTCCTGTTCCTGTTTGTGCTTGGGCAATCATATCTATACCACTCAGTAGATCAGGTATAGCAGTCTTTTGGATAGGAGTCGGCTCGATAATTCCTTGTAGCTTTAACTGCTCCGCAAGCTGCTCTGCTACTCCTAGTTGGGTAAATGCATTTGTCATTAATTGTTATCCTCATTTCTACTTATCTTTTGATAGTATACCAGTTGTAATCAAGAAGTGCATCATATGCTTTCATATGGTATGCTAAACTATAGGGATTTTTATACGAATAATGAGAATCGACAGATTTAATGAGTAACTTTTCTGTTTTTTTGAAGTATTATTGTAAGTGGGGAAGAGTTTCAAGATGCGATGAAAAGTTAGGTTTATGCTTCCATAGTGACTTTTCATTGTAATGAAGTATTTCGAGAGGCTATGAAAAGTTAGGTTTATGCTTCCGTAGTGACTTTTCATTGCAATGAAGTATTCCGAGAGGCGATGAAAAGTTGTAGGAGGCGTTATGTATCGCTTTTGGTATTACCAGAGCTGAATTAGAAGGCTGGAAAGCTGCTGTTGAACAAGGACATATCGCGTATTTGACGCATTATTGGCTAGATGAAAGATTTCCTGAAGCGCGAACGGTTACGAAGGTTGGCTGTAAGGATATTTCGAAACTAGTCGCTTGGTGTGAGCATTTTCAATTGAATCCGCGATACATTCATTATAGAGACCGCTACCCGCATTTTGATTTACTTGGACCGTATCAGTATGAGGTGTTGAAAGCAGTTGGATTGCATGATCATATTTCCCGTTTTCATCTACATAAGAGCAATGAATAAAATGTGGAAAATAAAATTGGAAAGTTTGGTGTAGCATATGTTCTACCGAATCTCTCAAGTGGCCTTAGTAGCAGTGCTTACCTGTTTGGCGGGAATTAACTATACGTGGTATTCATGGTTTGATTATATGCTTTTAGGTATAGGTAAAGGCTTTTTATTACAAAGCTTAACGATATGGGGCTATGCCTCAATGGTGCTTGGAACTCTAATGTTTGGGACATTGGCGTTCCGTAAGATGATTAATGTTATTATGATCGATAAGCCATTAGAAATATTTATGGCAATTATATTTGTAATTCAATTGCCAATTGTAAGCTTATGGTTCATGGCTGTCATTATGTAAGGGGCAGAAGCTTTCATCGGAGTAGCGGTACATTCTACTTTATTAATAGTGATTGGATACAGTTTTTTGACGAGTCACCGTACACCTCGAAAACAGAAAGACCAGCAACAAGACGAGACAAGCGACTTGACACTATAGTATTCGATTTATATAATCAGATTATCTGTAAATATGTAATGCGTAGATGAGGAGTAGTACAATCGATATCAAGATCTCAGAGAGCCGGCAGTTGGTGCAAGTCGGTACTTGATCGAACGGAACTCGCCTCGGAGCAGTGTATGAACGTGATTTATAAATACACCGTATACCTGCGATAAAGGTGAAAAGTGAGTAGTAGATCAAGTAGATCACTACTAACTAGGGTGGTACCACGTGAGCATA
>DXHF01000460.1 GCA_019113605.1 Candidatus Paenibacillus intestinavium | reverse complement strand
CGTCCCCAATAAATATGAGCGATATGACCTTGATTCGTAATTTTAACTGCATAGCTAGTGTCCTGCGATTGTAGATGAAATACTTTTGTTACGTCGTTATATGAGATCATATTTAACACTCCTAAAATTTTTTATTGACTACTAGATACTACTTATACAGTTCATGCGCTAATTAGCTTCGCTAGTGGAGAAGCGATAGCGTTCGTTTTTGTCCTCGGATTTATACCGCAATGACCATTTTAATAAATCCGAGGACAACGGCGATCGGAACAGCGATTAGTTCTCGGAGCGACCTCCGATTGGCTCTCACAGCGAGCCCAGTTAATCCTTATTGTTCATACAGCTATTACGTTCCACAAATGTCGTATTCAGCTTAACTTGCATCGCCACTTTACGACCTTCCAACCGCTCAACGAGCATCTTCACTGCGGTTTCGCCTAATAGTTCCGTATGAGCATGTACAGTAGATAATGGTGGATTAACAAATGCTGCAAGTTCAATATCATTGAAGCCAACGATCGACATATGTTGCGGTACCGATATACCAGCTTCATGCAATGCATGCAATGCCCCAACTGCCATATTGTCACTTGCGATAAGACAAGCAGTTGGTCGATCACCTCGCATAAGTATTCGTTGCATTGCTTCATATCCACCTTGCGAAGACCAATCATCCACCCACTCTACACAAGCATAATAATGCCCAGATTCGCGCATCATCCGAGTGTAAGCCACATAACGATGCTCCTCAGAGCGTCTTATCGAAGGACGGTCACGTAAAGAATGAACCCACTCTACTCCACCGATAAATCCGATCTTCTCATGACCTAAACTTGTCAAATATTGATACGATGTGCGAATAGCTCCATCAAAGTTGAGATGAACAGAGTCATAATCGAATAACTCTTCACCGTGGTTGACGAACACTATTCGATCAGGTTGAGGATAAATATCCAGTACATCTTGTACTTCAATCGAACCTACAACTAATAAGCCATCAAGTCCCTCAGCTTCTGCAAGTGCCGTTGTAAAATCCCCACGAATGACTTTCGTAATGGATATACCCAACTGTTCACAATGAACTTCTATCCCTCTACGAACAGCGGCGAAGTATGGATCATCCTTCTCATCCTCTGCCATTGACCAGAACAACAAGCCAATTTGCAATGTTGAGCGTTTCATTTCTTGCTTTAGCTTCTTCAATCTTTGTGGCTTATAATCTAGCTCCTCAGCAATTGCAAATATACGGTCACGAGTTTCTATACTTGTACTAAGCGTTGTATCATTATTGAGCACACGAGATACTGTTGCTGTCGACACTTCAGCTAGTTGTGCGATTTCGCGAATAGTAGCGATATGATCACCCCTTTCAATATTAGTTATCGTCTGCAATTATTATGTTTATGTTTAGTTAATAAATTTACTTAACAAATTATATGTTTATCATACTCCATGAACATATCTTATTCAAGCACAAAAAGAGCTGAATTCAACTTTAGCTTCTCTGCTTACGTTGAATTCGCTCCTATAAACCACCGTACACCATCACGTACTCCAATTAGCTACATTTTTTAGAATATACGTTCTCACATTTATTCCTTCATATTATGCTTTAATTTATGGAGTTCTTCCCGTAATTGTTGCTCCGTTTTACCTTCAATAGAAATACCTTGAGATTTCGCAAATTCACGAATCTCCTCTAGCTTCTTCGCGCGAAATTTTTGTTTGAACATTTCCCATTTCTCAGGTTGTTCATTTTTGGCCTTTTCGATTTCAACTCTTAATTCCTTCGCAGATTTCCCCTCTATGTCAATCTCGAAGTAATTAGCTAGCCTTTTCAGCTTATCTAACTTATGCGCCTGCAATTGTTCCTTACTCATATGTTTTTGTTGATGTTGATGTGAAGATTGCTGTTGATCCTCGCTACTATTACTTTGTCTTCCCTCTAGTTGCGTAGTTGCGCCGTTACTTATAATATCATTAGCTGCAGCTCCTATACTTGGAGCTAACCAACATAATGATAACAAACTTAGCGCGATAATTAACATTGAAAATTTCATATTCCATGCTCTCTTCATTAGTAACCTTCCTCCAGTAATCTTAGTTGTCATTATCATACATTAACTAAGTATTCCCAATTGAGTTAAGGTTAATCACCATAAGATGGCAAGGATATCTTTCCGCATTCCTTCCTTACGCCTAGTCCTCTTGCTCAAGTAATACTAATTGTTGCTTGAGCCATGCTTTATCAAAGTGTTCGCCAATAAATACTGCAACATCATGCACTATACCTTGTGGATCAATTCGCATAAAATCAGATTCGCGATAAGCAAACTGAAACAAAAATCTACTCGGAATATCACGAAAAGTAACGATGCCTTTTGCCCGATAAATATTTGCTGGCATATCTGCAAGCCATTGTTCAAATATCTCACTATTAGGCTGACCTTTCCAGTAATGCGTATAAGCCATAACATGGGGATGATCGCTACGTTCATGATGATGCTCATGTTCTGCATCAATATCGTCAGTGCCGTTAAGTTGATGCTCTCTTAATAATTGTAACGACTGTGGTTGCTCTAACTGCGCGCCCTCCAATAACCATTGCCAATGATTAAGCCGACAATGATCGGTCGTAATAATGTCTGCATATTCATTAAGATCTCGTAACGTTTGCTCAGCTTCTACAACTTTCTCCGGATCTAGTCGATCACATTTATTCAATATAATTAAGCTTCCGCAACGAATTTGATCTTGCATTAAGCGATATGTAGCATCCTTTACTAATCTAGAACGATCAAGTAAATGTTCTCCGTCAACAACAGTAATAACAGATTGCAACTTTACATGCTTGTACATCGACGTTTCCGTAATCGCATCAATCGTTTCCATTGGATGTGCTGCACCAGTAGATTCTACAATAATAAGGTCAGGAGAATACTGTTGTAGTAGTTGATTAAGCTCCAACGACAGATCTCCACGCATGCTGCAGCAAATACAACCTCCAAGCACTTCTGCCATCGCAACATCCCGCTTCACAAGCTGTCCATCAAAGTTAACTTCACCTAATTCATTCATCAATACAGCGGGTGTTAAACCCGCAGCCTGTGCGTTTTCCACAATCTGTGTAAGTAGAGTCGTCTTGCCACTTCCTAGAAATCCAGATAATAAGTATATTGGAACAATTTTTTGAGTGTTCATATGTAATAACCTTCTTTTCTATCGTAAATGTGTTACTTTCATTATATAACAACTTCTTCAAACTTTTCATTGTCTTCCTAAAGTAACGTCATTTAGACGAAAAGTTATATCGAAAGTATTCACAATAGGAAAAAAACCTATGAGTGATTTCTCACCCATAGGTTTTTTCGGGGCCCGCGCAGCGCGTATTAGCAAACACAACTGATAATTACTAGAAGGATGAATAGAACAAGAATCCAACTTATGTTAAATCCACCACAACCTCCGACATTGCCGTACGAATGATTAGCTCCACCTGAAACATTAGCAGCATAATTCATAACTGTCATCTCCTTTAAGTTAAGGTACACCATATCATATGTATTTCAAGTCATTTGGATTGGGCCAGCGCCCAATAGACTCATCCCAATCAACATTTCCGCACCAGCCTATCTTTTCGATTTTTCGGATATACCCAGACCATTTGCTACGATGTTGCATAGATTATTAGTGTAGTCACTACTTGAGGAGGTGCATGTTATATGTCAGGAATCGTCGGTGGAAGAAATAATGGCTTTGCATTTATTTTGGTACTATTCATCTTGTTAGTTGTAATTATTTGTTGCTGCAACAGTTTCTAACAAAGAATAACCATTAACAGGTTATGAAAAAAACAAACAAAAGCTAGGTGATCCCGTTGATCATCTAGCTTTTGTTTGTTTTTTATAATGGCTATTGCATTAGTTACTTTTGAACTGACCTCTTAGCTGCTGCGCTAATTGATTAACAACGCCGATTTCCGTATCAATTTCTCTTGTTACATTTTGTTGCTGCTCTGTTGTCGCGAACAATTGTTCAAGTGATGACACACCTTGCTGCGTTAAAGCAGACATATTCAATATTTCAGAAAAAATATGCTCTGTTTTAGCTTGTAATTGCTGCGAATCTCGATACAATTCTTCAATGATATTACGCATCTCTTCATTATGCTGTTGCATATTGTTATAATCATGAACTGTACTATGCGCTAATTGTACTGTTTCGCTTGTTCCTTGTTCACCTGCGTCAATATTCTTCATCGTATTTTGCGTTTCTCGAGTAATATTCGTCAGAACTACTTTTATTTCATCAGATGCTTGCTGTGATTGATCTGCTAGCTTCCTTATCTCTTGTGCAACAACTGCAAAACCACGACCCTCTTCACCCGCTTTTGCTGCCTCGATCGAAGCATTCAGCGAAAGTAATTTCGTTTGATCAGAAATTTGACTAATGAGTGTCATCGCATCATCAATTTGTTGTGACGCCTCTTCCAGCGCCATAACAGAGTGAAAAGCTTCCTTAATCGCAGCTGATACTGTATCGATATGATTATTCAATGATTCCATAGCAATATATCCATCATTCATAATTTGTTTCGACGTATTCGTTCTATCATTAAGCACTTGGAATGCATCTGAATTATGATCCATAAGTTCCTTCACTGCATCAAGATCAATATTGATCGCTGAAATTGAATTATTTTGTTTCTCTAATCCACTGGTTACCTCTTGGAATGAAACCATCATTTCAGTACTAGAACGCATATGTTGACCCGATTGCTGAGAGATCATAGACGTTGAACTTCCTAATTGATTAGCCGACTGTTCCAAGCTTATAAGCAATTCATCCAATTGCTCTTCTTTTTCTTGCTTGATCACTTCTATTTCCTGAAGTACACGATTTTTCACGGATATTTGTCTAATTGTCGCGGTCGAAGTAATAACAAGAAATATAGCATGTATCATTATCATTGCGAAGCTATAGCTTTCCGCTCCGAATACAAGTTCTGGCAACCAAAATAGACCTATAAGATGCTGAACTGCAAATATTGAAGTCATAATAACGACGAGCTTAATACGATCATAGTAAGCTATAATTGCAAGTACCATGAATATGGAAAAATGTAATTCCACCATTCCCCCGCCACCTGAAATAATAGAAATACTAGAGAAAGTTAATGATATCGTATTGAATAT
>DXHF01000459.1 GCA_019113605.1 Candidatus Paenibacillus intestinavium | reverse complement strand
CGTTTATTGTCGCTTTTGTCGTTGAGTCCTTAGTTGAACCTACAGCGCGAAAACTTGCGCTATCACTTCCTTATGATAAATCGAAGAAAATCAACATCATATTGGCCATTGCTTTTTGTATGGTTCCCTCCATGGTTCTTATTATGTCAGTCTACGGAGTTATTCTAAAGGCGACATTGATTGGAATTGAAGGTTCATATTTCATGGAGTATCTTAAAACTATCGGGCTAAATATTATCGTGGCACTTCCAGCGCAATTACTAATCGTTGGACCAATCTCACGTTGGTTATTAGTTAATTTTGTTAAACCATCGACTAGACAAACGCCGGAGTTAAACGTCTAGAACTTACAAGGAAGATCGGCTTACTTCATGCTCATCTTTATTTTTACGTGAGCATCATTATCTACAGGACAACGTTTAAGGGGCATCCAATGATGGGATGCCCCTTAAACGTTGTTCAACTCAATTCATTAACCTAAACTTCTCAGGTGTTAATTCCATCTGCTTACGAAAGCTGGCTACAAAATGACTGACATCGCGAAATCCTACACGGCTCGCAATTTGCGTAATCGTTAGCTCTCGTTCATGCAATAGCATTTCCTTAGATTTTCTAAGTCGCAGCCTTATAAGATATGCATAAGGAGATACATGAAAGGCTGTTTGGAACAATGTATTCATCTGCCTTGGTGTGAGCTGAAGCACTGTTGCCATCTGTTCTAGTCCTACGTCTGGATCAGCATACTGGATTTCTAACCAATCCAGTACTGGCTGCAGCAGCACAATATGACGCTGAATCGAGGTACGGTTATTCATTTGACCATGCTGCTTCAACTGCATAAAGAAAAAGTATAAGTCAGCCGATGCATCATAGCTTGAATAATATAATTCATTATTCACGTTTATAAGCTTTTCGATGATGTTCGTAATCGTCATATGAAGCGGAGATTGCTCCTCCCAGCTGAAATAGGCGGATTGCTGCATATTAAGTGTGCGTAGGATCGTCTCGACATCACTACCACCAAATGTAATATATTGTGTACACCATTGCTCTGTCACCGCATAATACGTATGGGCTACTCCAGGATATAACAAAACCCCCGACCCTTTTGTAAGTCGATACGACTTGTCTGCAATAATAAATTCACCTTCACCCTCATACGTTTGAAGCCAATGAAAGTGTGTAAATCCGTCGGGGCGAACTAGCTTTTCTTGATCCTCATGATGTCCTATACTCTCGATAAACAAAGGAAAACCTCCGCTTGCAGATGGCGTTAATTCAAGTCTCGTATGCCGCATTCCCTTCACCTCTTCATCATTATACTTCCATATTATTATATAAGATTGAAAATATATTATATTTTAACACATTTAAGATTAATATATACTGTATTTATTCTTATATCTAATATTAATAAATGAGGTGTAGTCATGATTAATAGCAAGCTTCCAAAAATATGGTACGGTGGGGATTACAACCCCGAGCAATGGGATCACGAGGTTATGGACGAGGATGTACGCATGTTCAAACTTGCCGGCATCGACGTAGCTACGGTCAACGTATTTTCTTGGGCATTATTGCAGCCTACTGAAGATACTTACGATTTTTCTCGGTTAGATCAAATTATTGAACGTTTGCATGCAGATGGTGTATACGTATGCTTAGCGACAAGTACAGCCGCTCATCCTGCTTGGATGGCTCGCCAATATCCAGATGTATTGCGTGTAGACTTTGACGGGCGTAAGCGCAAATTTGGCGGCAGACATAACTCATGCCCGAACAGTCCTACTTATCGGAAATATTCTGAAAAACTAGCAGATAAGCTTGCTCATCGCTATAAAGATCATGAAGCACTACTCGTTTGGCATGTTAGTAATGAATATGGTGGATACTGTTATTGTGATAATTGTGCAGCAGGCTTCCGTACGTGGCTAGAGCAACAATACCATACGATCGAACAGGTTAATAAAGTTTGGAATACACGCTTTTGGGGACATACCTTCTACGATTGGGAGGAAATTGTGCCTCCTAATGCTTTATCTGAGGAATGGGGTGCAAGCCGTACTAACTTCCAAGGAATATCGTTAGATTATCGTAGATTTATGTCTGACAGTTTGCTTGAATGCTATAAGCTTGAGCATGCTGCTATCAAAAAGCATACTCCTCATCTGCCTGTTACAACGAATATGATGGGCTTGTACAAAGAGCTTGATTACTTTAAATGGGCTAAAGAAGTAGATGTAGTTTCATGGGATAATTACCCGTCGTTAGATACGCCAATTAGTTTAACCTCTATGACGCATGATCTTATGAGAGGTATTAAGCAAGGACAGCCATTTATGCTCATGGAGCAAACACCAAGTCAGCAAAATTGGCAGCCATACAATTCCTTAAAGCGCCCAGGTGTTATGAAGCTTTGTAGCTATCAGGCTGTGGCGCATGGCGCAGACACTGTGCTGTTCTTCCAATTGAGAAGATCAGTTGGCGCATGTGAAAAATACCACGGTGCAGTTATCGAGCATGTAGGACATGAGCATACAAGAGTATTTCGTGAATGTGCACAATTAGGACAGGAACTATATACTCTATCAGATAAAATATTAGATAGTCGCATTAAAGCAAAAGTAGCTATCGTATTTGACTGGGAAAATCGCTGGGCAATTGAGCTATCTAGCGGCCCTACAGTTGCCTTAGATTACGTTAAAGAGGTACACAAATATTATGATGCCTTGTTCCAGCAAAACGTCCAAGTTGACATGATTGGCGTAGAAGATAGCTTATCAGAATATGACGTAGTTATTGCTCCTGTTCTATATATGGTTAAGGAAGGCTATGCTGCAAAAGTTGAGCAATTCGTCCACGCTGGAGGTACATTCTTAACGACATTCTTTAGTGGAATTGTTAATGAAAATGATATCGTTACACTTGGAGGGTATCCTGGTGAGCTGCGTAAAGTGCTAGGTATCTGGGCTGAGGAAATTGATGCTTTATTCCCTGATCAAAGCAATCAAATCGTACTGCCTGCTGAACTTGGAACATTATCAGGAGAATATAGCTGTAACATCCTTTGCGATCTGATTCATGCTGAGGGAGCAGAAGTTAAAGCTGTTTACGGCAGTGATTTCTATAAAGGAATGCCAGCGCTAACTGTGAATCAGATTGGTGCAGGTCAAGCTTGGTATGTAGCAACTAGTCCTGAGCCAGCATTTTTGCAGGGATTAATGGCTCATATTTGTGAAACCAAAGGAATTCATGCACCGATCGCACCCGTTTCTGGTGTAGAGGTATCAACACGAGTATCTCCAGAGGGGCAGTCATTACTATTTATTCTGAATCATAATGATGAGGCTGTGCAGGTTGATTTGGGTCAGCTACAAGGTACAGAACTGATTAGCGAGATTGAAGTAGCGCAGCAGATAACACTTGATGCGAAAGCAGTAGCGATAATTGCAACGAAGTAATTTATTACTTCAATTCAATTCAATGTATACAACTCAATAAATATTTAATTAGCCAAGTCACTCTATTCAAATTTATACTTCTACTATACATAAGTGTAGGAAGCGTAAATTTAGTTGTGGCTTGGCTAGTTTTATGGACAAATGAATGAGCTCAGGGATAAGAATGAGCTATGAATTTTGTTGCCGTATTTTAATAATCTAATTCCTCTAGGATTTGCTTTTCATCTTCTTCGTTAAGAAATATTTGAACTGGCTTTACAAACGTAGTAGACTTTTTCACCATTATGCTGTTATATTTTGGTTAATCAACAAGCGTAATAAAAACAAGAAATGTGGTGAATCCATTGTTTAAATTGTTGCTAATTGAGGATGATATAACTCTATTTAATGAAATCAAAGATAGATTTACGCAATGGTCTTATGATGTTTATGGTATTCAAGATTTTGGTGCGGTAATGGAACAATTTATAGCGATAAAGCCTGATTTGGTGGTTATAGATATTCAACTTCCGAAATTTGATGGGTTTCATTGGTGTCGATTAATTCGCTCCCATTCAAATGTTCCAATTGTTTTTTTATCTTCCCGTGACCATCCAACTGACATGGTAATGTCGATGCAACTCGGAGCTGACGATTTTATTCAAAAGCCATTTCATTTTGAAGTGTTGGTTGCCAAAGTACAAGCTATCCTTCGCCGTGTATATAATTATAATACGGAACCAATAACACTGAAAACATGGCGCGGGGCAACGGTTGATTATGAAAAAAATATAGTGACCAATAAGATAGGCTCAATCGAATTAACGAAGAATGAAATATATATTCTAAAACTATTGATTGCGAAAAAGAATGATATCGTTAGTCGAGAGCAATTAATAACAAGTCTGTGGGATGATGAACGCTTTGTAAGTGATAACACTTTAACGGTCAATCTCAATCGTTTACGTAAAAAACTAGATGAGCTTAGTTTAGGGCGGTTTATCGAAACAAAAACTGGGCAAGGATACATCGCTACGGAAGAGGTACACTAATGGTTATAACATTTCTACGTGAGCGGTTGAGTTGGATCGTACTATTTGTATTCCAACAATTGCTTATTTTTATTATTGCTTATGTTGATACGTCGATCTCATTCCAGCCCATTCTCTATATGGTCTTTTTAACAACAATGATTTTTATTATTTTCTTAATCATTCGTTACAATAAAGAAACAAAATTTTATAGAAGCCTAAAGGAATGGGAGAACAATTTTGATTTATCAGCTATAAATCAGTCTGATAGTCCTTTCGAAAAAATAGTTGAACAAAGCATGACTGACCAATCTGAGCATTTAAGAGAATTAGCTATGCAAAACCGTATGCTGTTGGAGCAAGAGCAAGATGAACTTTTATCTTGGATTCATGAAGTGAAAACACCGTTGACGGCTATGCATTTAATGATTGAGCGATTAGATGATAAATCATTGAAAGCCCATCTATCTTATGAATGGCTCAGAATTCATTTGCTACTTGACCAACAGTTACATCAAAAGCGTCTATTATTTATAGAAAATGATTTATATATAGAAACTATAGATTTGAAATCGTTAGTTTCCAAAGAAATTAAATCATTACAGTCATGGTGTATTCAAAAAGGAATTGGCTTTGATATTCAGTTAGAAATACAAGAGGTTGTTAGCGATGCTAAATGGGTGTCCTTTATCATCAGGCAACTATTAACGAATGCAATTAAATATAGTAAAGCTCATGATATTATTATTCAAAGTTATAAGTATAATAATCAAACACATCTACGAATAAAAGACTTTGGTCGTGGAATTGATGTTAAAGATATTTCACGAATTTTCGATAAAGGCTTTACATCAACAACAAAACATTATGACAATGCTTCAACAGGCATGGGCTTATATCTAACAAAGAAAGCAGCAGATTCATTACTCATCCATATAGATGTAGAGTCACAGCAAAGCAGCGGTACTACATTTACTTTAACTTTTCCAAAAAACAATGATTTCGTTAATATTGTAAGCATGTGACAATAATGTCACATGCTTTTCTATTTTGTTAGGTGAATGAAAGGAAAAAAACGCGATTCCTTTCTATAATAAAGTTATTAAAGTATTAAGGAGATTTCGATATGAACATTTTAGAGGCAAATAAAATCGCAAAAAGCTTTGGCAATAAATCGAACAAAGAAGAAGTATTAAAGGGAATTGACATTACCATTAAACAAGGTGAATTCGTTAGTATTATGGGGGCATCTGGTTCGGGAAAAACAACGCTGCTTAATGTTCTTTCCTCCATTGATAAAGTCAGTTTTGGAACGATCAAAATTAACAACGTTGAAATGACAAAAATGAAAGAAAAGCAGTTAGCCGAATTCCGCAAAAAATATTTAGGTTTTATCTTTCAAGAATATAATCTATTAGACACGCTGACGGTGAAAGAGAATATTTTATTGCCATTATCCATTACGAAAATACCGAAAAATGAAGCGAATCAAAAGTTTAAAGAAGTTGCTACGGAACTAGGAATTTATAATCTGAAAGATAAATATCCTAATGAAATTTCAGGCGGGCAAAAACAACGTACGTCAGCAGCTAGAGCTTTTATTCATGAACCAAGTATCATTTTTGCCGATGAGCCTACAGGCGCTCTTGATTCAAAATCTGCTTCTGATTTGTTAAACAAGCTAAGTGATTTAAATCAAAAGCGTAACTCCACCATCATTATGGTCACTCATGATCCAATTGCAGCAAGCTATTGTAATCGAGTCATTTTTATTAAAGATGGGCAAATTTATACGCAGCTTACTAGAGGGGAACAAGAACGACAATCCTTCTTATCCGATATTATGAAAACGCAAGGTGTATTAGGTGGGGTGCACTATGAACATTAACCGGCTCATCTTTCAAAATCTAAAAAAGAATATTAAAAAATATTACCTTTATGTATTCGCACTAGTCTTTAGTGTTGCTCTATATTTCGCTTTTGTCACACTGCAATACGATGCATCAATGGATGAAGTTAAAGGTTCTATTAAAGGTGCTGCAGCTATTAAAACCGCTTCGATATTACTTGTTCTGATCGTCTCCATCTTCCTGTTATATGCGAATAATATTTTCATTAAAAGACGTAGTAAAGAAGTTGGTCTCCTGCAATTAATAGGTATGACCAAAAATAAAATTTTTCGCATTCTAAGTGTAGAAAATCTAATATTATATTTTATTTCCTTATTCATCGGAATATTTGTTGGATTCTCCTTTTCAAAATTAATTATTATGATCTTATTTAAAATGCTTGATATTGAAGGTATTTCCCAGCTATATTTCTCCAAGCAAGCGTTTATTCAAACAGTCATTGTTTTCTGTGTCATCTACTTATTTATTATGATAATGAACTATATATTTATTCAGAAACAGACGATTTTATCGCTATTTAGAGTAACATCATCCACAGAAGGAAAAATAAAAAAAACCTCTTTCTTGGAGGCAATAATCGGTATAGTTGGTATTACATTAATCTTATTAGGATACTATGTTTCTTCCATGCTATTCGGTGGAGACTTTACTTCGATCAATGAATTATTTCTAGCTATGAGCTTTATTCTTGGATCTGTCATTATAGGAACCTTCTTTTTCTACAAAGGGTCCGTCCGCTTTATTGCGAACATCATTAGAAAAAGCAAAGGCGGATATCTTAATATTAACGAAGTACTATCCCTTTCATCAATCATGTTTCGAATGAAATCGAATGCCTTATTATTAACAATTATTACGACCGTTTCTGCACTCGCTATCGGATTGTTATCTTTAACTTATATCGCTTATTACTCAGCTGAACAAGCAGCTTTAAAAAATGTACCAGCTAACTTTGCCATGACGAACATAGAAGATGCTGAGTTATTTAAGTTGGCTTTACTTGATAAAAATATTGCTTTTAATGAAAACATAATTGATGTCATTCAAGTAAATATCGACGCACAACATATTATCGATTCAAACCTAAGCGAATTACAGCTCGATCCAAATTCTATGACTATTTCTGTAATTAGTGATCAGAGCATCAAAGATATCGATGTTTCTGCTGACGAAACCATCCTAACCGGTTATGATGATTTTCTCTCAAAGTTTATGCCCTTGAAAAAATCTGGTCCTATTAAATTAATAGGTCAGCATGAAGTTATTCCGCAACAATATGTAGGGTTAAGAAACGACTACGTTATTTCTTATAATTTTACAGAAGGTGGGTTACCCGTTGCCATTGTAGACGAAACAGTATTTCAACGTTTACAGCAGGATATTAATCCGACAATACAAAAACCAACATCGCTATATATAGGAATTGATATTAAAGATGACAAGCAAATTAAAGCAGCAAATGAGATTTTTCTAGCTTCTAACTTTAGTGATAATAATGAATCTCGGCTTGAAATGAGCAGTTATCAAAAAATTAATATGGGTCTGAGCATGTTTATTGTTGGCTTCCTAGGTCTGACTTTCCTTATTACTTCTGGATGTATTCTTTATTTCAAACAAATGGATGAAAGTGAAGAGGAAAAACCAAGTTACACCATTTTGCGAAAACTAGGTTACACCGAGGACGACTTGCTGAGGGGTATTCGGGCAAAACAACTTTACAATTTTGGAATTCCTTTAATCATCGGACTTTTCCATAGCTACTTTGCTGTACAATCTGGTTGGTTCTTATTCGGAACTGAAGTTTGGACACCAATGATTATCGTTATGGTATTATATACCATGCTATATTCTATCTTCGGTATACTATCTGTGCTCTATTATAAAAAAGTAATAAAAGCTGCATTATATAACTAAAGGCTATTCTTCAGTTATATTACACGTAAATGACTCAATAATATTATATCCCAAAAATGTTATACCCACTAAAACATTTATCATCTCAAAACCATTTACCTATTTATGTAAATGGTTTTTTTGCGTTTCTTGTTCGTAAAGTTACGTTGAAATATCAGTTCGGGATGGAAAGGGATTTAATAAATCATGTCGAATGTTAAGTCATTATGACGACAAAAAAAATTTGGCTAATAACGCTACTATTTCTAACCATTTTAGTAAGCTTCCGACTAGTATGGTTACAATACAACTCAACATCTAATCAGCCGGTTGCTATTAATGGCGTGCTTGACCTACGAGACTGGGATGATTTTTCCAATCATCCACTGCCACTTAATGGTGAATGGGAATTTTCCCCTGAAACTTTTCACTTTCAGAATGGGGCCGTTCTAGCTGATTCAGACGCTCCGAGTCAACTGATTCAAGTTCCAGGTAACTGGTCTTTAGACAGCGGAACTTACAGCAACGATAAATATGGATTTGGCACTTATCGCTTGAAAATTCTAGTAGATCCAGACAAGGGGAAAAGCTACGGTATCCACA
>DXHF01000458.1 GCA_019113605.1 Candidatus Paenibacillus intestinavium | reverse complement strand
CTTACTCTTGCTGTTCATGGTTTTCTTATCCTATTGCTTTGTGTGAGTATCCCAATGCAATGGGCACAAATAGCCCTTGGGAAAGCACACACGTTACCAATAGAAAGTAACGACTTACCCATCGTTCGTCTCGCTGACATTGAGCAAAATTCTGACTTAGTGAGAGAAGAAGATTTTGTGGGAAATGAACTAGATATGTTAAATAGATACAGCTATAACTGGAGCCCGATCGCGCCGTTACAGTATAAATCGGATGAGAGTGGCATTGTTCCAGAACAGTTATGGAAAGATTTAAGCGGAACATATTCACCAAGCCTTCGTACAGAAGTCTATCAATTGAATTTTCCTTTGTTAAGTGAAAAACTATTGGCTGATTTGGTGCAGTGGCATATCTTTAGAGGGGACATCACAGAGTTGGAAAGTGATGTGTTTGATAGCCTGTTTATTCAGAAGCAGGAAGGCTCCCAAAAAATCTTTGTGGCTAAAGGCAAAGCTGTTATGTATGTCGCTTATTATGGCTATGCGGATACGGCTACAATTCTATCCATGGTAGAAGAAAAGATGGCACTCATTGAGAATTAGATCGTTGGTTGGTATAAGTCACTCATTCAATCGTGAAAGCTTCATCTAACATGAAAGTTTGAGTGACTGTTACCGATTATTCGAAAAGTGGTAGTTTTTCTAAGAAAATAATGTCTTCGCGATTGGCCGCATCGCCCTCTGCTAAAATGGCTGCTTGTGCTACAATGTTTGCGCCTGCACTTTGGACAAGTTCCGCAAGCGCGCGAAGGGATTCACCGCTACTAATGACGTCATCAATCAATGCGACACGTTTGCCCTTGATGAATTTTGCGTCAAGTCTATCTAGGCAGAGGAATTGTTCTTTTTGTGTTGTAATCGAATTCACTTCACTAATAAGTGGGTCTTCCATATAAGCTTTGATTGATTTTCTTGCGACGATGTAACGTGGCATTCCCAAATGCTTCGCTAACTCATGGACAAAGGGAATACCTTTCGCTTCGGCGGTGATTAAAAGATCAACGTCAGGTAATTTATCGGCAAGCATGGGTGCTGTCACGCTGACTATTTCCGTATCGCCAAGGATAACAAAGCTTGCAATACTTAATGAATCAGAGATGGGTATGATGGGAAGCTCCCTTGTCAGAGAGCCAATAGTTAATGTGTATGTGTTCATTATATTAATCCTCCATTAAAATCCGAATAGGTTCATAAGAAATTGTACGATGATACCCGATAACATACCAAGGAATGGATCAGTAATGGCAGTTACAATCATTGTAATACCACCGACAATTCCTGTCCCTGCGCCTTCGCCTGTTAAAGCCATTATCGCATTATCTGGTAGTGTAACGATAGCACCTAAGACAAATAAGAATCCTGCGATGGATGCACTTGGTACAAACTTTCCTATTTTAGGTAAAAGTCCAGTGACGAGGATAATGGCCATCAATACCATCATTAAGACGCCTGACCAGATAGCGTGCGGTGCGCTTGCTGTCGCGGAAATGACAATTTCAACAGGAGCCCCGCCAAATATGGAGGAAACCATGTCCGCTAAACTACTAATAATCGTCAAAGTATCCACGTTGACAGCTGTATTTGCAATATCTCCATTAATTTTACCGAACGCAATATTCGCCCCAATGTTTAAACAGACCATCGCTAAGGCTCCACGGATAACCATTGGATTGACAATTAGTTTTTGTAAATGAAACCCCTCTTTGATTACAGGGCGTTCGGACAGATCTACGCTCTCCTTTTTTGTAAATGCATACACAATGCTAGAAATAATAACAGATGCCGTGATAGTGTAGACGAGGTCCTTCGTTGCGAAATAGACAATAAGTGCACTGAACATAGACGTGATGCCGACAATACGATCACTTTTTGCCATATCCCATGCTACTTTAGAAAGCATTATCCCAACGCCTGCCATCATACCTGTTGTAATAACAGGTCCAATCCAATCAATCACGGATTCCAAAATACCGAATAAACCGATAAGGAATAGAATAGACGCTCCGAAGAAAATCATGGATAGTCGTTCTCTCATGTTTTTTCCCATCGTTCCAGCTAATGTGATTGTTTCAGCCTGATATGAAATCACCGCAACATTACTCGTTGCAGCATTCCCGAAAGCGCCAACCATAAACGCAAGAGCCGTCGGAATCGAAGCGAAACCGAATGTAAGTGCCAGCAGTCCCTGTGGCAAAGCGTTTAATACACCGCTGAGTGCTGCTAAAATATCCTTCCAAATGTCCATCTAGTTCTCCCCTCGACACGCCACCATACGCAAAGCGCCGAATTAGACTACTAGGGATACAAAACTTCAGCAGGATAGGGTACACCCAAGTAATTGAAATGTACCCTATGAAAACAAAAGAAATGCACCATCCATAGTAGAACAATTAGGTTGCTCTGTAGAAACTCCTGAACCAAATTATCAGGATTATATGGGGGTGATAGAATATTTTTTAGAATTTAAAAATAACATAATTTGATTACTGAAACAAGATGTAAAATTTACTTAGTCGCAAGGGATCTATTTCCATACTGAAATCTATCATTCTCACCAAACTCTCATCTTATTCACAGGGAAATCACAAAAAACTTTTTTATAATGAAATTAGAACTTAAATAACCCATAGAGGAGAGAATGAATTATGAAAAAAGTCTTAGTCACAGCAGTTGGAGCGTTGATGTTAACAGTAGGAGGTTTGACCGTAGCTAATGTAGATCATACAGAAGCCGCAGGGGCTA
>DXHF01000457.1 GCA_019113605.1 Candidatus Paenibacillus intestinavium | reverse complement strand
TGCGAAGATGGCCCCCATCGAAAGCCTGTGTGTGCTCGTGTACCAAGTACGTACACTGTGCTACTCGTTTTCGCTGTGGGTCATTTTCTTGGTGCTGACAAGCGAATAATTTGAGCCTTTATTGGAATGGGAAGCTCAAACCATCCACTAGTGATCACGGTGGATAGCTACGTAGAATAATCTGCTGCGAAGATGGCAATTAAGATAAATCTTCAACCGGACGGACACAGATTCCGTTATTTGCACTTAAAGGAGTCCAAATCCACCAATTATTGTGGAATAAGCGTATCTGTGTCCGGTAAGGTTGAAATTAGCAGTATATATAGCAAATAAGGGCTCTAGAGTCCGTTATGATTGTGAAAAACATCACATACAACTGGATAATTAGGGACTATACTTAGCTTATCAAACAAAGAGATGGAGTGATTATAATGACTGACCAAACAACGAGAAACCTATTACAATTTTGCTACACCTGCCCTGATGCCGCGCATTGTGAAACAGAGGAACAATACAGAGCTTGCTGGGCAGAACATGAGCAAGCTACAACATTAGAGGCGGACTTAACGACAGAGGAGCTGCTAAGACAATATGCATTATAGCTCGTTAACCCACTATATACCCGCTAAATTTAACAAAGGTCGAGGCTAAGGATAATAAGCAATCCTTACACTCGACCTTTGTTTGTTAGGAAATGACTAGCTCCCATTAAATTATTATAAATTAATAATAAGTAACGAATCATCCACAGAGAGAGATATCCCTTTTCGCAGACATTTAGGATTTTTTATACTGCTATTTACTAGAGCCCTACTTTATTTCCTCTTTCTAAGCGGGAAATTTGTTGCTCACCTTGATCAGCTAATTCTCTAAATTGAATAATTGTATCTCGCATCCTCGGTAAAGCCTCCTGCTTATAGGAGCTAATCGAGTCTAGTGCCGATAAAACGTCCGTAAATGCCTGCTTCAACGTATCTACAGAAACACTTGCTTCCAGCGATTGCTTATGAATTTCTGCACCTTGCTGCTTCAACATTTTTGAAGTACCACTAATCAAATTATTCGTCGTCTCGTTAAGTAGCTCAATTTTTTTCAAAACAATCTTCTGATTATAAAGTGCACTCGCTACAGTAACTGCGATTTTCAGGGCAGATATCGTAACATTTCTTGCACGATCGACACCTCTTATTAACTCTTTATTATTGCGAATAACGACTTCCATAGCCATTATTCCCTGTTGATTAACAACCTGCATTTGCTGCAAATCCATCACACGTTGGCGTAGTGGGAATAATACTTCCTCCGTTATAAATCTAACTTTATCCCCATCCTCATTGCGCTGCTTAGCAGCTTCAATCTGAGTCTCAATCTCTGTATCCATCAGAACACCTAGTTGAATTTCCTTTTGCAGCCTTTTCGTTAGTTCTCTAAGCGTCTGCTGTTCCAGCTCTAACGTCGTATTATCATTACGCAGCACAGTTTTCCCTTTGTCTAAAGAAATAACAATATCGGAGATCATCGAGTCTGCCTTCTGATACTTTGTAAAATAAGCACGCAATGGATTGAACAGCATACCTAATAAACCGCTTTTGGCAAAATCAATAACACTAGGATCCAAATCCTTCAATTGTAAATGAAGCTCAGTAAGCCCTTTCGCCACTTGACCGCCTTCGTCGCCAGTCTTAGAAAGATTCCCTACTGAAACCTGCAGAAGTGAATTTTTTTCTGAAGAAGTCTTCATCGTACTCATACCGAAGCTATCAATCGATTGCAGAACTTCTGATCGCTTCTCAAAGGATTCAATATCTAACGCTAATATAGCGTTAACATTGTTCATCGCTAACTCCCTCAGCTGAGTAACCTCAGCTGGTTCTGGCTTAACTTCCTCTTCAATTACAGCCTTCAACTTCTCTGGTGTTACTACTTCCATAGAAAATGTCATCGCATAGCCTCCTAAAAATAAGATGATTGTTTATTTAGTCCAAGCAAGTGTACGTTATTAGTACACTTTCGAATATTTGTATGACCTTGCGGCGTGTACTGTTCAAGTACACCAGCTTCTGTTGACCTACTCCAGCGCACTACCAACAGTCGGATGTTTTGAGTTACCTCTTCCAATAAGACTCAAAAAATGGGCTTTCAGAACCAAGAAGATGAAGCGCTACTTGAGGAAGGCGGAAGCGCAAGTGTACGTTATTGGTACACGCGAACCGTACTTCCCAAGTTCGCTTCATATTCGATGTCGATTACGCTACGTCAGCGTACACATCGTTATCAAAGTCCATTTTTTGAGTCACCTCTTCCAATAAGACTCAAAACATTCGGCTGTCAGCACCAAGAAGATGCACTTCAGTGGGAAACGCGTAGCACAGTGTACGTACTTGGTACACGAGCACACACAGTTTTCCGATGGAGGGCATATTCGCCGTCGAATCACCTACGTTAGCGTACTCATCGTGATCACAGTCGGATGTTTTGAGTTACCTTACATTTGGACATTTAGTAGATTGCTTATCTTGTAGACAACATCATCCGTATCAGCATTAATGCTGGCTGCTTCATTAATACTAGATATGCTCTTTAAGGCTTCAATATTAGCATTGTAACCAATCGTGTAAATCGGAATTTTGTAAGTTTCAATTAATCCTTTAATATCTTTCAATGAATTTCCTTCAGTCGTTTCCCCATCACTGAGCAAGAAAATAATTGGCTTTACATTCGGGTCAAGCTTCAACTGATCTTGTAGTAACTTCATCGCTACAACAAGGCCATCAAATGTAGCTGTACCACCACCAGATTGTAAACTCTCAACTGCACCTACAAACATAGACTGCTGATTCGTATCGTATTTACCAATGGGAAGATTGATGGTCACATTACTAGAATAGGATACAAGACCAATACTGTTATCCCTTCCTAAATACTTTTGCCCTTTCATCAGCGATTCTTTCAATCCATTTAGTGGATCACCAACCATACTTCCAGATATATCTGCAACGAACATTGCCGCTACTGGCTTGTCACCATTTTTCTTTTCTTTCCATAGCTTCTGAGCAGCAGTTAGTAATGTACCTTCCACCGGTTCTAATTCTGATTGATATTCTTCTAGTCCATTAAAGCCTTTATCATTAGCCAACTTCTGATATTTATCTTGTGCAACAAAATCGGAAAATTGTTGAATAATATCTCTTTTGAATTGTGGTAGATCGCCTAGTGCATATAACGGACTATCATGTCTTACTCCAAAAGGAGTAAATACATAACCCGTTTTCAAGTCTGTTGTATTCACAAACGTCTGATATTCTAATACAAATGCGTCTAGCATACCTGTTTTTGCTGCCTCACGCATTTGGATCGTTGTAGAAGCAATGAACGGTACATTTGCTTGGAATCTCTCAAACCCTTGAACTGCCTTATCGCTTAGTAAGTCTTCATTATCAAACGTCTGCAAAGTCGTTACTAGAAAATTCAATCCTGTAGAGCTTGCAAATGGATCGGTATAGCCCATCGCTAATTCATTATCTGATATCGCATCGGTTATCGTCTTCACATTAAGCGCACCATATTTATCTACTAACTCATCGTATTTCGCTTTAGTTGAGACGACCCCTGGGACATTACCTACAAGCCGCTTCGTTACAAGCTCTGTTGGTATTCCTTCCGCTCTCACCATTTCTCCCCATAGCTCATTAGATGGCGTAAATGCATCTGGAACGTATTTAGCTGATCGAATAAAGTCTGCAGCAGTACCCGAAGCGATATTGCGGATTTTCACCGAAACTGTCTTCCCATCAACTTGAGCTCCTGATTTATTAAATTCATTGGCGACGTCATTCAACCAGCCGTCAATACCAGTACCTGATTTCTCTGTAGATGAGAATATTTCTATGTAACTATCCGTTGTATTTTCTACGGAAACTGGAAACTTAGATATATCGGGTAATGAATCTCCAATTGCCACTGGATCAAGATCAACTTGACCTTTAATCTGTTCT
>DXHF01000456.1 GCA_019113605.1 Candidatus Paenibacillus intestinavium | reverse complement strand
TACAGTCAAAATCATCCTGTATATCAACTGATTAATAAATTTTACAATGATCACTATGTTATACAATATTTTAGTGGTCTTATTGGTGGCAAAGGTCGACGTGCGAATTTATATGGTTTGTTTAATAAAGCAGTAGAATTTGAAAATTCTAGTTTTCGTGGTCTATATCAATTTATTCGATTTATTGATGAACTTATGGAGCGAGGAAAAGATTTCGGTGAAGAAAACATCATAGGTCCTAATGATGATGTTGTGAGAATGATGACAATCCATAGCAGTAAGGGGCTGGAATTTCCATTTGTTATTTACTCTGGCTTATCGCGTAAGTTTAGAAGAGATGACTTACATAAACCTGTGATTTTAAATCAAAATTATGGACTTGGAATGACGTATTATGATGTAGAATCAAATTTAGCTTATCCTTCATTATCATCAGTCACTTTGAAAGCAATCGCGGAAAAAGAAATGGTCTCAGAAGAGATGAGATTAATTTATGTGGCGTTGACATCTATATACTCATCTTTGTTAATATCTCGTTCGAAATAAGGAGCAAGATCTTCAGCTACGCCTCTAGCACCGTAACCAAGAATAACTGCATTTTCCTGAAACCAAACATCAGGAGGATTTCCCCCGGCAATTTTTGCTGGCATATTTGTTACAAAATCACCCCATGGTGTAGTATCCAACTCTACTTCAATATGAGGGTATTTAGCTTGGAAACCATCAATAATCTCTTTTTTTGTTATTTCGAAACCGTGCGGTAAACCAATGCTTAATTTAACTGCTTTAGGTGCTTCTTCTGGAGCAGTATTCTCCCCAGCTGCCGGTGAAGCAGTTGGCTCAGTACTAGGTGAAGAGTTAGAACCCGTATTATTGCCTGCACATGCGGAAATGACTGTCATAAAAATTGATAATAGCAAAACAAATGTAATTTTTTTCATGTTTTTACTAGCCTCCATTAAACGAATTTTGATTTCAATAATATAAGCCTATCTAATTATTGACGACCCCCATTTCACCTCCAGCTAGAATTTACCGTCTTGGACCCCATTAAATACTGAACGATCTTATTGCAGTGTTATTAAGTAATCCCCCCTTCCACCTGCCATTTCGAAAGTTCTACCGTATTACCACCTATTAATCTAGACCTTTCAGCAGCAATTGCCATTAAATGACTTTGGACAGATGCCACTGCAGAAGTAAGACCTGCTGTCTTCTGTACCCGCTCTTCACGAATATTTCTCACAAATTCATCCATAAGTCTAGTATCACCACCACTGTGCCCACCTTCAATGTGGGGGATAACAATGGTCTCCGGCTCTTTGCCGAAGCGATAAAGGACAAGCTCATTTTTCTCCATGTATCCTCTAATTTCCCCATGAGTCCCCATAATCTGTATAACCCTTGATATATCGTGTGTAAATCCTGACATCGTAAAGGAAGCGGTTGCATAATTTTCAAATTCCATATTCACAACCTGATGATCAACTACATCGTTATCACATTGGTATACACAGCGACCAAATGGACCTTGCTCCAACGCTTGCTGAACGGATTCCGGAGTAATTATTCCCGTTATGAACTTAGCCCATTCCCCTGTCTTATCCTCGCCATAGATTTTTTTTGCAGAGTAAGGACATTCTCTTTCTACTGCACAGCCATCTGTGCATCTAGCAGTAGATCCTACAGGCGCATTTTGAGACTTGAAATGCGATAACGATCCATAAGAATTGATTTTTGTACATTTCTTATCCATTAACCATGAAATAATATCCATATCATGACATGATTTCTGTAAGATCATCGGACTTGTAATTTCAGATTTATTCCAATTTCCTCTGACAAAACTATGAGCCATGTGATAGTACCCTACATTCTCACTTAGTTGTAAAGTAACAATGTCACCTATTTGCTCTCCTGCAATTAATTGCTTCACCTTCGACCAAAATGGTGTATATCGTAGTACATGACTGACAATTAGCTTACGTTGATAAAACTCTGCTGCGTTAGCCATTGCAATCACTTCTTCAGCTTCTGGAGACATAGGCTTTTCTAATAAAACATCATATCCTAGCTTCATCGCCTTCATTACAGGCTCAAAGTGCATACGATCTTGAGTGGCGACAATGACAACGTCAGCTATTTTCCCGCTATTGAATACATCTTCCCAGCTTTCGAATAATTGCCCTAGGTCTAAGCCATGTTCATGAGCAGCAATACTTCTTCTTTCCTCATCTGGTTCAGCGATCGCAACGATTTTCAATTGCTCTGGATACCGAGAGGCATAAGCACCGTATGCAAACCTACCACGTCCACCAGCTCCTAGGAGTATTGCAGTTATAGGTTTCAAGTCTGAACAACTCCTTGAATAATCTGAATTAACTAATCTCTTTCAGATAATAACACCCGTTACTTTTTGTGTCAAGATTAATTTACTTCGTTATTCATTTAAGAAAATCGCCATTTAACTTACATTTAAATGGGTAAAATTCAATATTTTAAGCGTTTATAACGGTTTTTAAGACCATTAGGTAACGACCGTTATAAAATGTAATGCGTTATCTATTAGAATTCCAACAAATATTTTCTTCATTCACCTTTTATATCAACTAATATCACTGCCATTACGGGATATATTCAACAATCTACATTTGACTATATGAACGTTACCATACTATAATTATGGAGTAACAATCGTTACACTTTACAGTAAAAGGAATGTATGCTCATGGTTACCAAGAAGGAAATTGCTGATTACCTAGGAATATCCCGAACAGCAGTGTCCCTAGCCCTTAACAACTCACCAAGTAGTAAGCTTTCTGCAGAAACTAAACAAAAAATATTGCAAGCAGCCAAAGAACTTGGATATAGAGAACATGATACGTCACCTCGTATTTGCTATGTCTTATACAATCGTGAACAAGATGACCCTCGGTATTTGTATCATCTTAAGGAAATTGAATTGCTCTGTAGCAATCAGAATTACGACATGTCATTCATGAACATTTTACCTACATCACAATCGCTTCAAAAGCTAAAGCGATCATTAGATAGCAAAAAAGTTGACGGGTATATTGTTTCTGGAGATTGGGACGAAGACATTACAAAGTTATTTCGTGATACGTCAGCACCTTATGTTTTTTTTGGTGCACCAGAAAGTATTCAAAATCAAGGTTACAGTTCAATTAGCTTTGATCACCGGAAGCTTACCTGCCATGCTGTGCGTCATCTCATATCATTAGGACATCAACAAATTGCTTTATTTCTTGGAAGTTTGGAGTATGAGATCCATCAAGAAGCCTTGGCAGGATATCGTGATGCTTTAGAAGATGCTAATATTCCTGTCAATCTCTCATTAGTCCAAATAAGTAATGAGGAAAATGGTTATGAACTAGCAACTCGAGCTCATATGCTAGGGCTTGAGTACTCTGCGGCCTTTTGTTCCAATACCATTATTCAATTCGGTGCATTGCAATACTTACAAAGCATTGGAGTATCTGTTCCGCATGATGTAAGCTTGATCGCCTCTGGATCTTCGCACCTAGTCAAAATTAGTATTCCACAGTTAAC
>DXHF01000455.1 GCA_019113605.1 Candidatus Paenibacillus intestinavium | reverse complement strand
ACGGGCATTCCTGAATCGAAACATATTGGAGGATTCCCGGTAAGTGGACTATTCATGGTATGTAATAATCCAGATGTTGTAGAACAGCATCATGCCAAAGTATATGGTAAAGCTAAGGTTGGCGCTCCTCCAATGTCTGTTCCGCATCTTGATACAAGATTTATCGATAACAAAAAATCATTACTGTTCGGACCGTTTGCCGGATTCTCACCAAAATTCTTAAAAACAGGTTCGATGTTTGATCTAATTGGTTCTGTAAAACCGAATAACGTCTTAACGATGTTAGCGGCGGGTGTCAAAGAAATGTCATTGACAAAATACTTGATCCAGCAAGTTTTGTTATCGAATGAAAAGCGTATGGAAGAGCTAAGGGAGTTTATCCCGAACGCGAAAAGCGAGGATTGGGGTATTGTAGTGGCAGGGCAGCGTGTACAGGTCATTAAAGATACTGAGGCTGGCGGCAGAGGAACACTACAATTTGGTACGGAAGTTGTTAGTGCAAGCGATGGCTCAATTGCTGCATTACTGGGTGCTTCTCCAGGTGCTTCTACTGCGGTTCACGTCATGCTCGAAGTTTTGCATAAATGCTTCCCGCAGCATATTAAAGAGTGGGAGCCGAAGATTAAAGAAATGATTCCCTCTTATGGCGAGTCACTTGTGGAAAATCGAGAGCTATTCAATCAAATCCACGCTTCAACAGCGGAAACGCTTGGCTTAGCGGGTAGAAAACAACAAGTAAATACGAAATAATTTATAGTATTAACCTATAACATATTGTAGAGTAAGGCCGTACGTTGTGTACGACCAAAAAGAGGATTTCGCACATGATGTGTGAAATCCTCTTTTTATTCCACTACTTAAGAAGGGAATTCAGTTTTAGTAGGTACTGCATAGCCTTCCGCATACGTATTATCAATAATCGTTCTAATTTCTTGTAGAGATTTTCCTTCTTGCGTCATATTGATCGCATCAACCGCAATTTGTAAGCATACGCCGCAGCGGGTTCCGTGATCATCCCACACGATCGCACCATCAGATTTAACTTCTTGAATAAAGCAATTGAGATTGCTTTCGTGACCGACACTTTCACCGCAACCGCAGTAGCATGGCATCCATTTTATAATTTCAGTAGACAATCCAGCTGCCTCATAAACTAAGCGAATCTGTTCATTTTGTCCATCCAAAAAGGAAGGTAATATCGTTGCAGATGCAGTTTCTTCTTGTATATCTCCACTTACATGTAAATGCTCATTGGTTTCTTCATGTCCCTGTTCATTCGTGTGTTCTTGATTATGTGCCCCGTTCTGCGAGCTACAAGCAGTAATAATAATAACTAACGTTAATAAAATGCTAATTTTCGTAATCAAAGATCTCATTATTTCACTCCATCATCCTAAGTATATTTCATTAAATTATAATGTTTCATTACTAGCCCAAGGTTGCATTACAGACACTACCGTCTCTCCAGTTTTTATCGCTTGCTCAATTAGCATTCCGATATAATGATCTTGAGACGCTTCCGGGAGACCATAGAAGGATGGACCTCCAGCAGCATAATCTGCCATTTTGATAAGGCAGGCTGCAATGGCAATCTCATCATCATACAATCTTGCTGGCATAAATGGATTTTCATACACCCATTTCTCGCCTGCCATAATTCCTTTTAGGAAATAACCTTCCGCATTTTCGTACTCGCCTTTATTAATCCGTTTTAGTTCCATTTGGATTTGCGTGCAAGCAGCGTCTTGGATACTAATTCTATGATCGAAAATTTCTCCACGTTCTCCTCTAATACATAAATGGTTAGAACGAGTCCATGAGCGGTGCTGATCCTTTGTAAAATCGTAAATTCCAAGCTTGCCGCCAAAATCTAACCAAGCGAGATCTCTCTCTGATTCTACTAATTTGTCTTCCGTCGGCGGGCCACTTCGGTTAGGGCCAGCTACCCAATCGGAATGAAATCTCATCCCTCTAATGCTCACATTCTCGAATTGTACGCCGAGCATTTTACGGATAAGACTTACCGCATGATAAAATTGCGATATAGATACCGTCACTTGATTGACTTTGCCTAATTGACCTGACTGAATGACTGCAGCACGCGCTTCCTGGATCGGATGATATTGATATTGCTCAGCCACTTGAACTCGCGCACCTTGAAGGGTAAGTTTGTCATGCAGCATAAGTAATCCATCAAGATCAGGGGCAGGAGGAGTTTCCACTAATACAGGAATACCTCGCTTGGATAGCTCTAGCATATAATGAATAGCTGCTGACGGGTTAACGGATAGAATAACGAAATCCGGTTGCTCCTTAAGTAATAGCTGATCTAACGTGCGATACGTATTGACATGCCATAACTGCTCCATAGATATTGCTACCGCTTCATCACGAACGACCATTCCACTAATATGAAACTGCTCGGTTAGAGAGTGCGCAATTCTCAAAAAATATTGTGCACGGAATCCCCCACCGCCTACAATGCTGAATTTAATAGGTTTACCCATGAAATATATCACCGCTTCCTTTAAATGAAAGATCACTGGTTAAATGCGTATATCAACTGTAATCAGTTTGCGCTTCAAATTGTGGCAGTTAGCTTAATGCTTCGGCCTTTATATGAAAGGTCGAGGAGTGGGACTGATTGGCTTCAAGGTATTGGATACCTTGCCCAACGTTCATACCATTTACAGGTGCCATCCAAGGCTCGATGCAGACAAACGGCTTTCCTTGTAATGCCCACAGTACAATATACTGATAAATATTGTCTGAGGTCATCGAAATTTTTAGTTGTCTAGTGTGATCAATCATCTCACAAACATTAGATTGCAGTTGATTATGAATGGTATTAGATTCTATTTGATTAAAGTTGAATTTATTGTGCGGCATACTATTTGGAATCAATTCTGTGTAAGTAGAAGAAGGAATATTCAATTCTACATTATCTTTATCTTCAACATAGAAATAAGGGTGGTAGCCTAAATAAAAGGGCATCACTTTATGATCGTCATTTTTCACGGTAGCCTTCACAGTTAGGCCGTCTTTGCTCAATGTGTACTGCATCTTTAAATTGAAATGGAAGGGGTATCTTACATATGTCTCTTCATTATGTACTATGTCAAGAGTGATAGAAGCGCTATGTTCATCAGCGTGAGTATGAGTAACTTTACCGATAAGATTGCGCGCAAAGCCATGCTGCTTTAACTGATAAGCTACTCCATCGTAATGGTAGGTCTCATCGACTAAGTAACTACTAATAGGAAATAAAATTGGATTTCCACCACGTACATTTTGTGATGGATTATCTAATGTTTCCTGATCCAAATAAAATATAGGTTGATTATGGTGAACATATTTACTAATAATAGCTCCTCGTGCGGGAACTACTTCAATATATGTGTCAGTAGCTGTGTCCTCTAGAATATACGTTTCGAATTGGTCTTGCCGCGTATAGTAATTGAACATAATAATCCCCTACCTCATCATTTGTATTTTTTCTATTATATAACATGGTGTAAGGAGCGTTCGAGAACAAATCACTGTTCCGATTGCCTCTCCAAAAGCGATTAATTCTTTTTGCTATACATCATAAGTTGCGTTGTTTTAATAGTAACCAATTTCACTTCAGCAAGCAATGAAGTGGCGTTGAGATTTGAGAGGTCTTTAAGCTGAGAAAAGACGTGTACTGCAAGCCGTGATCATTTATAACGACCAAGGCTTGCAGTACACGTCCTATATTCACGAAAACATGCTGTAACAGATCGTACTTCAGTTTAACCCCTCATGTCCTGTATTTTTTGATTCATAATGCGATAGCTGTCTTCAATCTGTTCTTTCTTACATGGTGCACGAAGCTCGTAAACTTTGATTTGTGCTGCTTCTATGACGGGAAGAAACACATCGAAGTCATTTAAATTCTCGCTATGAATATAAGGACACCAGTGATCGACAATACCTACCGTTTCATGGATATGTACCCCAAGCACTTTATCCTTTAATTGTTGAATTTCAGTCGAGCTATCATATAGTCCCATTCTTTCCATCATCGTTCCGTGTCCGATATCGAACCAGATACCTACAGGGGCACCATTCAGATCGGTAATCATTTGATTGGCTTCTTGTAGAGTAGATATTTGATTGCAACGAGATCTTGTTTCAATTCCGATCTGAATGCCTAAGTTTTTTTGTTCAATATAATTACAAACCTCTTCTAAGCCTTCAGTTATTCGCTGAACATGGATCGGTGCTATCTCGTTACGGCGCGTAATCATTTCATCCCAGAGCGCTTGATATGCAGGTGAATCCTTACCTTCTTCTGTCCAGATCTTTTTCAAAACGGCATCAATATTATAGTCAAATGGAACCTCACCAGGATGAACCACTACTGCTTTCGCCCCGAATTTGGCTGCGTAATCAACAGAATTTTTGAGAAGGTCAACTGCCTTTGCTCTTTTATCAAGATCATCAAAGCCAAGCATTACCGAATCGGTATCGTAATCTCGGTCGGCAATAAACGGAAATACATTATGAACACTTGAAATAGTAATCTCATTCTGTTCAATCATAGGAACAATGGTTGCGAGTAATTCCTCTGTTACATTGTAGTTTAACTCTACTTGATTGAAGCCCAATTCCTTAATCTCTGTAATAATATCTCTACCTACTGTATGTCTTCTTAAGTTCCACATTGTGGAGAAAGAATAGCCTTCTTTTATCATTGTATCCACCCCATTATGATTTAGTGACCAATATAATGATGAGATTGACGTAATAGTTCAACTTCTACGCCGGCTAGCATCATAATTCCGATTCCATGATTGTCATTGACAACGGTTCTCAAATCGTACATGTAATAATCAGGGGCGAAAGAGTATCTTGAGCCGCTGCATACGCCAAAGACATTACCTTGACGAGTAATAGCGTACTTAGTTAGTGCTTCCCATCCTTGAACAACAACGGCATTATACTCCACCGCATGTTCGTCTAACCAACCCATACGAATTCCTCTTGCAATAGCATAGACAAACATAGCTGTACATGAAGATTCCTCATAGCTGGTAGATTCATTCAGCACCTGATGCCATAATCCATTGACACCTTGCAACGATGTAACCCCTTTCACAAAAGTTCTGAAAAATGCAGCAAGCTCATTATAATCTGGATGTGAGGCAGGCAGCTTCTCTAATAACTCTGACAAGGAAAATAAAACCCATCCATTGCCACGTCCCCATGGCACTCTAGTTGCTTGATTGTATTTAAAATCATAGACATGTGACATGATGGATTGGTCTTCCATGAATAGGTACTTTCGATATAATAGAAATTGCTTTGTAGCTTCATCAAGTGCTTCTTTCTTTCCTAATAATTGCGCATAACGTATTAAAAATGGTGTGCTCATATACAAATCATCTGCCCACATCGTATTAGCAGAATAATCTCCTTCACATGTACGGAAGAAGGCTCCATCGTCTTTTCTTTCCAGCTTATTGAGCATGAAATCAGCAATGACATGAGCGATGTCTGCGAATGTTTGGTCGCCTGTTATGGAATAAGCTTCGAGCATGGCTGAACCAAAGGAGCCACAGTTATCCAACATTTTTATAAGGACTAGCTGATGATTAATGGAAGGAAAGCCATATTGCTTAAAGTCCCACAAGGAATATTGATACCAATCTGTGCAGCTGCGAATATGCTTTAACGCATATTCCGTAATATCTGCACGATCTAGCTGTTTACCTGAGCGTAGCAATCCGTACATTGTCACTCCAAGCGGATAATCCCATCGTCCAAAATTGCTCATATTGCCGACAGTCCATTTGTTACTTAACATTGCGTTTTCATAATAAGGTCTAACAACTGTATTTGGTAAATCGACATTCCAATAACGAGCATCGTCATGATGTTTGACTAGTGAGCTCATAACAAAAGGACTATTATCAAGAGCGGGGACCTCACTCGAGAATGGTCCAGCATATATCCAAGCTTTACTATAGCCATGGATAGATATAGGTGCGCTTAAGTCTAGTATAGTTCCGTTGTTACTTACGCTAAGCTTGAATCCCCAATGCTGACTACCGCTTGCTGACCAAACTTTAATATGATGTTTACCCTGCTTGCTACTGACATCTACGTCTAACGTATAGTTTCCAGCGTCTTCAACATTGACAACAATATCATCACCAAGCCAGACAATTGTAGCGCCATTCGTTCGAAGCTCAATTGAAAGTGAATGGATATGGGTAGGAATATTTACTATTGTAAGGCCATATGCTGCCACATTGTGCGCAAAGCCATATATTTTTTCGAGATTGGCTAATGATTGCTCAGAAGGAGTCCACTGAGTTCGCGGAAACCATTGTAATCCAGTCGTAGAATCTGCCTCCTCCCATTGAGGAAATTGGTTGTTATGATCGCCGTATAGCGAAGATTGGCAAGGCTCTGATATACTCCAGCCTGCTTGGCCTGCTCGATTAGAAAAGGGGGATAATACTTGCAAAATGCGTACTTTACCCTCATCTGCTCCAAATCTACATCCAAATCCAGCGGGTGTTTTGCGAGCTTCGATCATAATGACGTTCCATCCTTTAAGCAGTAAAAGAGGAATGCTCATTCTTCCATCTGGCTTTAACTCTTCAATTACGGAGGAGCGATACAGCTTTTGCTCATTCAGATATAAGGAAGTAGGACCAAGCGGCTCAATAATTCCGTCAATCGAACGTTCTTCGTCACTCCATACTAAGCACAAGGCATACGCGTAGCTGCCATTGGCACTTGCCGAATATGTATCTGTAAAATCAAGTAGATATAAGCCTTCATCGTTTTGTAATATGCCTGAAGCTGAAAATGCACGGTAGACGAAAGGGAGAGCTGGGTTTGCACCGATATAGCGATTAGCTACAACCTCTAAAACGTGTTGGTCTTCCATACCTAAGCTATAATAAGCGCTTTCTTTTTCATCAATATTCAACGTAGTCACGCACCTTCCACCTCATTATTACATTATTAAAAACAATACTGGAAAAACAAAGGTTAAGCGCTTACCTTTTCATTGTAAAAGGAATCCTTTCATTGTGCAATATAAACATTTAATTTTTAGCGATGAATTTTGTCGGAGTGATGTATTCCTTCTTGAGTAACAAATAAAATTAATCTTCTCTTGTAGGGGGAGATAGAGTATATTGACTAGAATAAGGTATGGTATGGGGTTATATGTAATTAGTAAATATAAACAGTGTGAACTGTAACATATGGATATAAGGGGTAATAACATGAAAATTACAATATATGATGTAGCAGAGAAAGCGGGTGTTTCTATTGCTACTGTTTCAAAAGTTATTAATGATACAGGGCGTATTAGTGAGAAAACGAGAAAAAAAATAGTAAAGATTATGGAAGATCTGGAGTATCAACCTAGCGCTGTTGCCTCTGCACTTTCAGGTAAAAGCACCTTTACCATCGGTTTGACACTTCCCGATCTAGCCAATCCATATTTCGCAGAAATTGCTAGAGCAATTGAGGATCGCGGGAGAGAATATGGTTTCAATGTGTTGATGTGCAGTACAGATAATGATGCCCGTAAGGAAGAAGAATATTACCGGCTATTTATGAAAAAACGTGTAGACGGCATCATTATGGTTTCCAGGGAAGAGCAGGATACTATGGTCAAAAAAATATTGAATGAAAAGGTCCCGCTAGTTATGATCTCTAGGGAAATATTTTCGGTTCCTGTTACTTCGGTAATGGTGGATGATTATTATGGAGGATTTCAAGCAGGCTCTCATTTAGTGAAGCAAGATCACCAAAAGATCGCAGTTATTACGGAAAATCTAAAGGAACTGGGTAGTAAGGAACGGTTACGCGGATGTACAGATGCGATGAAAGAAGCAAAGCTAGAGATGCTGCCAGAATATATAGTAGAAGGTGGTTACACTGTCGAAGGTGGAAAGAAGGCAACGAAAGGGTTATTACAACAGCAATATCCACCAACAGCGATATTTGCTTGTAATGATATTCTTGCTATAGGAGCGATTCAAGCTGTACGTGAATTAGGTTTACAGGTTCCCAAGGACATTTCGGTTATTGGCTATGACAATACGATTCTCGCCACGATTGTCGATCCACCATTAACGACGATTGCTCAGCCTATCCAAGATATTGGTGAACGCTCGGTAGCGATACTTGTTCAACAAATTCAAAGCAAAGAAAATGTAAGACAGCGTGTAGTATTAATGCCAGATTTAATTGTTCGGTCTTCGACTAGTAAGTTAAATGAATAAGAAGTATGTAAACTATTTTTCCTACCGTGATAGCTTGGTGATTATTTTAATCGCAAACTATTTATGAACGGGAGAAGTAGTTTTTTTGTTGACTTTTCAAAGAATGCAGGTATAATTCGCATTATAGGGTAAGCGCTTACCCCTTAGATATTTACTCTTTTATTAATATTAAAAGAGTGACTCTATTGAAATAGTACAAAAAAATATGGGATAACGCTTAATTGTGAGGTGCTAAAATGGAAACGGTACGATTGACGATGGCGCAGGCTTTATTGCGATTTTTAGATCAACAATATGTTGAGCTTGATGGTGTAGAAAGTAAGTTCTTTCAAGGAGTTATGGGAATATTCGGGCATGGTAATGTGACGGGAATAGGTCAGGCGCTTGAACAAAATAAAGAGGGGTTAGTATTAATTCAAGGTAAAAACGAACAGGGTATGGCACATGCAGCAATTGCTTTTGCGAAGCAAAAGAATCGATTAGCAACGTATGCTTGCACTTCCTCCATTGGTCCTGGGGCACTCAATATGGTTACTGCAGCAGCAGTTGCTACCGTTAATCGTATTCCGCTCTTGTTATTACCAGGCGATATCTTTGCAAGTCGCTTACCAGATCCAGTCTTACAGCAAATTGAATATCCAATGGATTATACTATTTCCGCCAACGATGCTTTTAAGCCTGTAAGTAAGTTTTGGGATCGAATTAGCCGACCAGAGCAATTGATTCCTTCTGCATTGCATGCGATACGGGTATTAGTTGACCCTGCAGAAACGGGAGCGGTAACGTTAAGTCTACCTCAGGATGTTCAATGTGAAGCATATGATTATCCACAATCGTTTTTTGAAAAACGGATTCATCGCATAGCTCGTCAGCAACCGGCTCCAATAGCTATTCAGGAAGCAGCACAACTGTTAGCAGATGCTAAGAAGCCACTTATTATTGCAGGTGGTGGCGTCCACTATTCACAAGCAATTCCAGAGCTTTTGCAGTTATCTGAGCAATGTCATATTCCAGTCGTGGAAACACAAGCAGGGAAAAGCGCAATGTCATGGCTTCACCCAATGTCTTTCGGAGGGGTAGGAGTAACTGGGACTGAACCAGCTAATTTACTTACTGCTGGGGCAGATCTAATTATTGCGGTTGGTACGAGGTTAGCGGATTTTTCAACATCATCTAAAACTGCCTTCGCTAATCCTAATGTGAAGTTTATCAATATTAACGTTTCTAATATGGATGCTAATAAAACAACAGGTGGACAAATTGTAGCCGATGCGAAGATCGCGCTACAACAGCTACTTGTCGCTATGCAAGCTATATCCTATCAATCAGCTTATTCCATAGAGCAGCTTCAGCAACTAAAGCTAGCATGGGATAAAGAAGTGGATCGCTTGTATGAAGCAGACTCAGAGCTGGGGTTGGTTCAAACTAGCGTTTTGGGTGAGATTAATAATTTTATTGGTGAAAAGGATGTAATCGTATGTGCTGCTGGAAGTATGCCAGGTGATTTACATCGTATGTGGCGTACAACAGCTCCGAAAACCTATCATATGGAGTATGGATTTTCCTGTATGGGCTATGAGGTTAGTGGTGCATTTGGTGTGAAGCTTGCAGAACCAGAACATGAGGTATATGCACTTGTTGGAGATGGAAGCTACTTAATGCTACATTCAGAGCTTCTAACTAGTATTCAAGAAGAAAAGAAAATTACGATTCTGCTCTTAGATAATCATGGCTTTCAATGTATCCACAACTTGCAAAGAGAGAACGGCAGTGGAAGTTTTGGCAACGAATTTAGAGCTAGAGATGAGCAAGGTCAGTTAAGCGGTCCATATATGGATATTGATTTTGCAGCTCATGCCCGGAGCATGGGGGCCAATGCATATTCGGTTACTTCAAAGGAACAATTAAGGGATGCATTAAAGCTCGCAAAGCAACAAACAAAGACAACTTTAATTTCGATTCCTGTATTACCAGGAACAAATACATCGGGCTACCATTCCTGGTGGCAGGTGGGAGTTGCGGAAGTATCGACGCAACCAGCTGTGCAAGCGCGCTATGAGGATTATATAGAAAAAGTACAGTTTGTTAAACCATTGTTATAACTCAGTTAGAAGCATATTCGCAGGTGACACAAAAAAGTTTAGCATATGCTTCCGAAGTAACTTTTTTGTTACTTAGAAGTGTATTCGCAGGTGCTACAAAAAAGTTTAGTATATGCTTTCTAAGTAACTTTTTTGTTACTTAGAAGTGTATTCGCAGGTGCTACAAAAAAGTTTTTAGGAGGGCATATATGACGATTCGTTTGGGTATTTCTGCTATAAATTGGGTCAATGAGGATATATTATCGTTGGGTGATCACTATACTGCCGATGAAGTGCTTACTGAAATGTCTAGCTTAGGCTTTGAAGGGACAGAGTTTTGTCGTAAGTTTCCACAAGATGTAACGACGCTACAACAATTACTGGCGAAATATAATATGGTCATGTCTTCGCAGTGGAATTCTGTACATTTTAGTGATGCTTCCAGAGTAGAAGAAGAGCTAGAGAAGTATAAGCAGAAGGTAGACTTTTTATCGGCGATGGGATGTAAGCATGTCGTTACTTGTGAAAGTGGCAATACTTTTGAGGATTTGACGCAAAATAAAGTGACGATTGATGAGTTAACGGATGAGCAGTGGTCTTCATTAATTGATGGATTACATCGCGCAGGACAATATTGCAACGATAAGGGAATGAAGCTAGTATATCATTTTCATGGGGAAACTGTAATCGAGAAGCCGGCTCAAATTGACCGCTTGATGTCATCTACTAATCCTGACCTTGTCCATCTCTTATATGATACAGGTCATGCTTATTATGGAGGATATGATCCATTAGTTTTGTTGAAAAAACATTATGATCGTATCGCTTATATTCACTTGAAGGATATACGGGAAGCTCAATTACAGGAGCTTATTGCATCAGGGCTACGCTTTAGAACAGGAGTGCAAAATGGAGTATTTACTGTACCTGGAGAAGGCTGTATTGATTTTGCACCTATCGTTAGGGAATTATTAGATCGTCGATATGATGGTTGGATTATTATTGAGGCGGAGCAGGATCCAGCTATAGCTAACCCGGTTATATACGCTGAGAAAGGACGAACCTATTTGAAATCACTAGGTTTAATTAAAGCTTAGAACTTATAGTTTTAAGTAGAAATTTGAAAGCACTTACATGTAGTTTCTATATATCGATAAAGTGAGGGTCGTTTATGCCGAAGATAGGAATTGGAATAATTGGAGTAGGCAGAATTGGTAAATTACACGCAGAGAAAATGCTGCACAATTCTAAAGTTCAGCTACTAGGTATTTCAGATGTGTTCATGAACGAGGAATTAGTAGAATGGAGCAAACCGTTCAACCTATCGATTATGACCAATAGTTACTTAGAATTAATTCAAGATCCACGAATTGAAGCTATTTTCATATGCTCCCCTACCAATACACATATTGAAATTATTAAAGCAGCAGTGGCAAGAGGCAAACATATTTTTTGCGAGAAGCCTATTAGCTTTAACTATCAAGAGACTAAGGAAATTATGGAGTTAGTGGAGCAGGCTGGCGTAGTATTTCAAGTAGGTTTTAATCGTAGATTCGATCATAATTTCCAAAAAGTAAGAGAGTTAATGAACTCAGAAACAATTGGGCAACCACATCTAATTAAAATTACTTCAAGAGATCCACAGCCACCTCCAGCAAGCTACATACTCGCATCTGGTGGACTTTTTATGGATATGAGTATCCATGATTTTGATATGGCACGGTATATAACGGGTAGTGAGGTTGAGACCGTATATGCGGAGGGTGCTGTGCTTGTTGATCCAGAAATTGGTGAGCTTGGAGATATTGATACAGCTATTATTACATTACGTTTTGCTAATGGTGCTTTGGGTGTTATTGATAATAGTAGAAAAGCTGTATATGGATATGATCAGCGTGTCGAAATATTTGGCGAAAAAGGAAATATTAGCGTAGAGAATGATGTTCCAACGACAGTAAAGGTAAGCACAGAGGAAGCTATTACTACGGATCATCCTAAGTATTTCTTCTTGGATCGTTATATAGAGTCATATAAAACGGAAGTCAATTATTTTGTAGAGAGTATACTCGGAGGGCTTCCACCACTTGTGTCGGCTTATGATGGTTACCAAGCCGAGCGCATAGCTTTTGCGGCCAAACAGTCATTGCTTCAAGGTCGATTAGTTCGATTGGAAGAAATACAGTAGGAGGATAACGCTATGGGGAAATTAAAGATTTCATCAAATTATAATGCTAGTACTGGTCAATGTGTAGAAGTTACACCACAATCAGCCAATTGGAAATATGTTGGTTTTGAAGTTATCGCATTACGAGCAGGCC
>DXHF01000454.1 GCA_019113605.1 Candidatus Paenibacillus intestinavium | reverse complement strand
CGAGCGGACGGTACAGACGTTATTCCATCAATTTCTGCTCATATCAAGTTTTCGTGGACACAGATGACCTTATTCGCTCGTTCGCGAGCGAATTTCCAACCCTGTACGATCAATAGCGCATCGTATGTCCGCTTACACTTACATCTCAAAGTGTTCGTTTCAGGCTGATTAGAGTACTATATGTCCCTTCACTCGACTTAAAAAGGGGCAAGCCTTCGGCTCCCCCAAAACCTTATACTTTAATATGTTAATAAAGCTGTACGAGCTCACCACTTACAATGCGGTGAGCTCGTACAGCTTTTTTCGTGATCACAAGCGATGAAACAAAACCCAGCAACGTGTACGGTACGAGTACACAAGCGGTCAATCGCACGAAGCTTCCAATTGAAGTTCAAAACAGCGGGCTTTCAGGACCGAGAAGATGGAACGTTACTTGAGAAAGGCGGAAGCACAAGTGTACGTTATTGGTACATGCGGCCCTACAATGTTTCTGCAAGAAACATACATCGGAAGCTTATGCTAATCTTTCCAAGTTCGTTTCATATTCGATGCCGAGTAAACCACAGTGCATTACTTCGTTATCAAAGTCCGCTGCTTTGAACATCCGCTCCTCTTAGCCCTTCCAGCTTGATACCTGCTGCGCCACATACTGACTACGAAACGGTTCTTCATATACTCGCTCAACGACTTCGTATTGACCAGTCATTCTTAACTGTCTAGCTTTCACATTATCACTAAGACTCATTTTCAGCAGTACGATTAGTGTGTTTTTCAGTTCATCGTCAAATACTGGGCATAGTAATTCTACCCGCTTTTCAAGGTTTCTCGTCATCCAATCAGCACTTGATAAGTACACCTCTTCGTCACCATCATTATAGAAATAGACAATGCGAGAATGCTCAAGATAACGATCAACAATACTTATTACTCTAATATTTTCACTTAAGCCTGGCACCTCAGGCTTTAAGCAGCAAACTCCGCGAATAATCAAATCAATTTTCACACCTGCAATCGATGCTTCATATAACTTATTGATCATTTCTTGGTTAGATAAACTGTTCATTTTCGCGATGATTTTCGCCTCTTTGCCTGCTTGTGCATGTTCGATTTCCCGATCAATTAACTTAATTAGCTTTTGTTTCAAACCGTTAGGAGCGACGGCAAATGCCTCCCAATTACGCGGCACAGAATACCCTGTTACCTCATTAAAAAGCGCTGAAGCATCTGCACCAATCGTATCGTTACTTGTCATTAGCCCTATATCTGTATATGTTTTTGCGGTAGCTTCATTGTAATTACCTGTTCCAACATGAATATAACGTTTCAATCCATGTTGCTCTCGACGTACGACTAGCAATATTTTTACATGTATTTTCAAGCCAACTAATCCATATACAACGTGGCAGCCCGCTTTTTCTAATTGCTTTGCCCAAGCAATATTTCTTTCCTCATCAAATCTCGCCTTTAACTCGACGACCACAGTAACTTGTTTGCCCTCTGCTGCCGCATACTCCAGTGCTTTGACTAGTGATGATTGCCCGTTGACACGGTACATCGTCATCTTAATCGCTAACACTTCAGGATCACGTGCCGCTTGCCAAACAAACTCATTAACCGGCTCAAACGATTCATAGGGATGATACAATAACACATCTCTTTGAGCGATAACACTCATAATATCTTCTGTATCTTCAAATTCTTGAGCGTACTGCGGCTCAAACCTCTCATTACGAAGCTGATCATGACCTGGAACAGAGCTTGCGAATTTCATCAAAAAGCTTAGATCAAGCGGTCCGTCGATCATAAACAGACCATCATTGATTTCAAGTTCATCCTTTAACATCGCTAGTGCAAATGGTTCAATATCTCACTCTACTTCAAGACGAACGGGAACTCCCCATTTCCGGCGACGAAGCTCCTTCTCTATTTCCTCTAATAAATCCTCCGCGCCTTCTTCATCAAGTGTAAAATCCGCATTACGCGTTAAGCGGAATGTACTTACTGCAAATGGTGTATACCCATTAAATAATGTATGAATATAAGATTTCAATACATCTTCTAATAAAATAAATTCTTGTTTCTTACTATTTCCACGACCTGGAATGTTAATAGATCTCGGTAAAATACTCGGTACTTGAAGGATAGCAAATAAAGGTTCATCATGATTTCCTTCATGTTCATGTCGCAAAGATACAGCAAGATAGAGCTCTTTCGTATGAACATGCGGAAAAGGTCTACTTTGATCTACAGCCATTGGCGTCAATACAGGAAACACAATATCATAATAATAATCCTCTATCCACTTCTGTTGCGTACCATTCAACCCCGCCATACTACGAATAAAAATACTTTCCTTATTCATGCATTTCACAATATCACGGTACGTACGATATTGCTCAAGTACGATGTCCTTTGTACGGTTTTGTAATCTTTTCCATAAACCTGCAGGTGAATATCCTGTAAAGTCTATTTTCGTTAACCCTGCTCGAATTTGTTCTTGAATTCCTGCAACACGTACACTCATAAACTCATCTAAATTAGATGTTACAATAGCTAGAAATTTTGCTCTCTCTAATAATGGATTTGTTGAATTTTGCGCCTCTTGCAGCACGCGACGATTAAATTCAATCCAGCTTAGATCTCGGTTAAGATACGGTGATATTTGCTTCGACATGAGCCTTCCCCCAATGCAGTAATGTTCTATACTGACGGTCCAGCAATACTGCAATAGCTTAACTATATGACATAATCATTAAAATTAATGCAAACAATTGTAAAGTAATTGTTAACTTTAAAAGCGATTGATTGTAAATTTACCGTTTCGCATATTTTTTTCTATCCATTTCAAAATATATCCTTCAAGAATTGGACGTGTAAATGGTAATAGTAAAATCAAACCAACGATATCACTTAAAAAACCTGGGATAAGCAATAAAATCCCGCCTGCTAATATGCATACTCCATTAATAAATGAGCGACCAGGAATTTGTCCCGTGCTCATCTGACGTTGTGCCTCCAGCCACACTTTCTTTCCCTCCAGCAAGGTGGCAACTGCGCCAAATAGGCTCATACATAATAGAAGTACAAATGTATTCCAGCCACCAATCCAATCTCCCACTTGTAATATCCCCCAAATTTCAATAATAGGTAACAAAATAATTAACCCTACAATCCATTTTCTCATATGATTCACCTCCTTAAACTTTTCATCAACTTCCTTACATTACTTCCTAGTAGATGAAAAGTACTTCGGAAGCATTAACTTAATTATTGGTTATCACTTCATATAATTCAGGCATCACTTTAGATACACGAGTAGGTTGAAAGCTCGTGTTCACCCATACATGCTTCGTACCACCATTAACGAGCAAATCCCCTGGTAGATCGACTTCATTAGTATACTCGGCAGAGATGAATTTATCATGAGTAACTTTGCGCACCTGTGACTCAAACGCTATTCGCAGTGGTGTGCATTGTTCCATGCGCGTACATACGATGACCATATCATCATACTTTGCGGGTGAGACGTATTTCACTGCAAGATCAATGACAGGCAACAATAAACCTTTCGCTTCAATATCACGATAATGATATCCCATATTTCTTATCCATTCAGTACGTCCAATTTCGAACCAGGTTACATAATTCGCATGAAAAACTACACTCATTTGATCTGTTTCTTGATATCTCACTCTAATTGGATGTGTGTACCAACCATTCTTCATATTTCATCTCCTAAAATTTTTCAATTACTTCTTGAAATACCTTATTGTAATTGAAAAATAGCATCGTAAGCATTAACCAAACTACTCAATAACTACTTGTATGACTTCTTTGATATTGAAAAGTAATATCGTCAGCATGCTTACTAATTATTTATAGACAAAAAGCGACGGTAAAAATCACCATCGCTCTTAATGTTATATATATTGATTGAATTAAAGTACTTTAGATTGTCCGGAATAGATGTATCCTGTTTCAGAATAAATCGTTACTTCCATACCATCTTTCAAAATTTCAGTTGCATTTGTAACACCTAGAACAACAGGTGTGCTTAAGTTAATGCCGCAAACAGCTGCATGGCTAGTGATGCCGCCTTGCTCTGTAATTACTGCACTAGCTAATTCAAAAGCAGGAATGAAATCTTTGTCAGTAGATACTGTTACTAGCACATCACCTTTTTGCATTTTAGCGTTAGCTTCAGCAGGTGTACGCGCGATTACAATTTTACCTGTTACATTTTGACTACCGATACCTTGTCCAGTAGCTAATAGTTCGCCAATATGATGAATTTTCATCAAATTAGTTGTACCAGCTCGTCCAACAGGAACACCTGCCGTAATAACAATCGTATCTCCAGCAGATAATAGACCAGTGTTCATTGCACCTTTAACAGCGTTTTCGAACATTTCATCTGTTGTATCAGCTTCAATACCTTTAACAGGGAATACACCCCAATTTAGAGCTAGTCCACACATCACTTGTTCTACAGGTGTAACCGCGATGATAAGGGCTTTTGGACGATATTTAGAAACTACACGAGCAGTGAAACCACTTTGTGTAGAAGTTACAATCGCTTTTGCATTTAGATCAAGCGCTGAGTTAGCTACCGCTTGGCTAATTGCTTCTGTTACTGATTTTTGTTGAGCGCTAGCTTGTTTCATGAAAATCTCACGATATTCAAGCGCTTGCTCAGCACGCTCAGCAATACGAGACATTGTCTCAACAGATTCTGTTGGGTATTTACCAGCAGCTGTTTCGCCAGAAAGCATAATTGCATCTGTTCCATCGAAAATCGCATTCGCTACGTCACTTGCTTCAGCGCGAGTAGGACGTGGATTACGTTGCATGGAATCAAGCATTTGCGTTGCTGTAATAACTGGTTTACCAGCTACATTACATTTTTTGATCATCATTTTTTGAACTAGTGGAACTTCCTCAGCAGGAATTTCTACACCTAGATCCCCACGAGCAACCATTAGACCGTCAGATACTTCTAGAATTGAATCTAGATTGTCCACGCCTTCTTGGTTTTCGATTTTAGAAATGATTTGAATATGACTTCCATTATGCTGTTCAAGTAATTCACGAATTTCTAATACATCACTAGCTTTACGCACGAATGAAGCTGCAATGAAATCAACGCCTTGTTCAATACCGAAAATGATGTCGTTTCTATCTTTTTCAGTCATACCTGGAAGTGAAATTTTCACACCTGGAACGTTAACTCCTTTTTTACCTTTAATAGGTCCACTATTAATAACGCGGCAATGAACTTCTGTACCTTCAATACTTTCAACTTTCAAACCAACCAAACCATCATCGATTAAAACTGTAGAGCCAACTGACAAATCATTAGGAAGATTTTCGTATGTTACGGGAATACGGTTAATATCACCTAATATTTCTTCTGTTGTTAATGTAATTGCATCACCTTGTATAAGCTCGATAGGTTCTTCCTTAAGCTTACCTAGACGAATTTCCGGACCTTTAGTATCTAACAAAATAGCTACTGAAGTACCAAGCTCCTTATTCGCAG
>DXHF01000453.1 GCA_019113605.1 Candidatus Paenibacillus intestinavium | reverse complement strand
GCTTACAGCATTTGAACAACTTAGTAGTGAAGGAACATATTCCAATGTATTGAAGCGGGGCTGGAAGCTTTATCAGGACCAATTCGTGCAAAAAGTTAATGTATATGGAGCTACTATGATTAATGGCATTGTGAAAGATATAGAACTTCACGCTGTAGTTATCGATTCTGATCATATTCGTTATAGTAGCTGTACATGTCAGCAGAATGTGTATTGTGAGCATATGGCGGCATTACTATTTCAATATTGTAAAACGTTGGAAAACGGAAAAGTTCTTGCGGAGCAGGCATATTTCCAATTACTAGGTCTAGTACGTGCATCTTCGGTCCCATCTGCTACATCTGACTCTCCATTGGAGCAGAATAATGCGGGACAGATTAGCTCACAGATCGACCCGGAAGAAGTTATTCAAAAAATGATGCAACTATTCGGTGATGATTGGAAAAAATGTAAACATTCTTTTCATCCCCTTTCAAATACTTTAACATCGATCAAAGGTATGGCGAAATCAAGTCAGCCTAATATTCAACGATTACATTGGTGCACTTCTATATTATTCGTGCTATCTCTAGGTGAAAGAGCGCTGCAAGCGGTAGATAGCTTTAGTCGATATTATCACGAAATGACATTCAAACGACTGGCAGAACCATGGAGTAATCAATTGTATGAGCTGCTTGGCCTAGTCCAAGGTGATTCATTACAGCCTTATGAACGACAATGGATTAAGTCAATGATGAGCTTTACATTTGAAAAGGCAACGACGTTAGACAAACCGATGTTTGAATGGGATTACGCTTACTACAGACTAATTAGTTTTCTTGCTTCAGACGATTAACAAAATGATGAACTTTTTCACAAACTGGAAAAAATTTCTAGGGTAGAAACGGATGAATTTGTTACTTCATTTTTATATGGATCTATTGCGGTACTTAATCTCGCTAAAAATAATGATGAACGTGCCATTGAATATTTGGGGAAATGTCAATTTGACCGTGTGCAACGAATTATGTATCCGATTGTCGAAGCTAGAATGAGTAATGATCAGTGGGAGAAAGTCGAGTTATGGATGGATTTTTTGAATGATCATTTTGTACAAACACAACAAGTTCGTTCGATAGGTCCGTTTTTACAATTATGTCGCAAAGGCAGCCAGCTGCAGTCAAGTAACTCGAAATGGATGAAATATATGCTGGAATTTCTTCCGCATTCATATGCTGCGCTTTCTGAGCATTATATAAATGAGCAGCGTTATAAGGATTGGGCAGATTTACAAATCTATATGGGGCGCAAACCAGAGGATTTTAAAGCCAATGAATTACAAGTTATTGAAAAGCATGCGCCGTCAGCATTATTACCGATGTATCATCAAGCGATAGAAATATCCATTCATAGTCGTAATCGACAGGGCTATAGAACAGCTGCTAAACATATTAAGAAGCTCCATAGCTTATACGAGCAACTTGAGAAGCCTCATGTATGGAAAAGCTACTTCGATCTGATGCAAAGTCGTTATAATCGATTACGAGCATTTCAGGAAGAGCTTCTGAAAGGAAAGTTATTGTAATGAAAATGAGTTTCGGCATACAACCTTTGGCTTTGGATGGAATATGGGGTAAGCGAGAAGAGAACTATGAGATAGTTTTACGTGTTGATGGCTGGAAAGAAACAACCTTCGGTCAATTACGCAGCTATATATTTGGTTGGCACACCCCTTCATGGTATGGTACAGAGATCGAAGAAAGTAAATTAAATGGCAGGAGCATTCTAATTTTAACGCCAAGGCAGGCATTAGAGTTTTTGGCAGCACCTGCACCATTATCGTTACTTAAAATACAATATTCAGAACGTCTATTGTTACTGCAGCAATTAGCACAGTTCTATTTGAAATGCTTAGAGAATGGACAATTTGAGCCGGAACCTGCAAATTGGAATGCGAATAGAACTGCATGGAGACCAATCCAAACTGCGGACTCGATTGAGCAATGGGATACTTGGTGGGAACAAGCGGGGCAATATGGTTTTGATGGAATCGGGCATTGGTTCAGTCAGATCGTGAATGATATTATTGAGAATGAACCGACGGTTAGTCGTAGCTGGAATGCACTTTTGGATAATACCGGCTATTCATTACTTATGAATAAAGTTGTAGATGAAGAAGAATGGTTAACGACAATTGGTTTCAAGGAAGATATTTTACCTTATAAACTTGCGATTGCGCTTCATGAGCCGACCGATCGTTCAAAAACATGGTTTTTGCGTACATCGATTTACAATGTGAAAGATGAGCAATGGTATCGATTGAATTTTGATGATGTGACCCAGCAATGGTGCATGATTAATGGTGATGGCATTGTTTTTCCAATTGATGAGCCATGGCATGACACAATACATGAGAAGCTACAGCGAGAACGTCTACGTTATCAAGGAGTAATTGAAAATACATTACTTAGTGATGAACATGATGTGTTGCAGCATCCGTTAACAGAGGATGAGGCATGGAATTTTCTAGAGTATGATAGTGTAACTTTATTATCTTCAGGCTGCAAAGTTATATTGCCTGCTTGGTGGGAAAGTGTGAAAAGCCGTAAACTGAAGGTAAAGGGGAAGGTAAAGTCCTCGCTTGGGTCAGCTGCACAGCCGATGTTCGGATTAGAGCAAATTGTGCAGTTTGATTGGAAATTTGCCATAGGCGACAAAGAAATAAGTGAAGATGAATTTTTGAGTATTGCGGCTAGTAATCGTAAATTAGTTCAGCTAGGGGATCAATGGGTATATTTAAGTGCAGAAGATATAGCTCAAGTTAAAAAATGGTTGAAAAACGTTCATCGTAAAAAAGGTCTTACATTTAGCGATGTTCTGCAAATGCACTTACGAGGTGAACATGCCGATTGGATCGATGAAGAGCTTGATTATGATTTGGACACAGAGATAGAATTGAATGATCATTTGACAAAATGGTTAATGCAATTACAAAACGTTCAAGATATTCCATTAATCGAATGCCCTTCAACATTTCTTGGAGAATTACGACCGTATCAGCAGCAAGGTGCCTCATGGCTTATTTTCTTGCGTCAATTCGGACTTGGTGCAGTGCTAGCTGATGATATGGGTCTCGGGAAAACGATTCAATATATGGCTTACTTATCCTACGTGAAAACTCATCAATTGCGAAAAGGTGAAGCACCATCACTACTCATATGCCCAACTTCGGTAATCGGTAACTGGGAAAGAGAATTGAAACGCTTTGTACCAAGCTTAAAGGTCGTGCTTCATTATGGTACAAAACGACCTCGTGATACTCAATTTGAACAATCGATCAAAGATGCTGATCTTGTGATTACATCTTATGCTTTGGCTCAAATTGATGCAGAGGATCTTCAGTCATATGAGTGGGATTCACTCTGCCTAGATGAGGCGCAAAATATTAAAAATGCTTATACGAAACAAGCGGGAGCTATTCGAAAGCTTCAAGCTCTGCAACGTATTGCGTTAACTGGTACACCGATGGAGAATAGATTAACTGAACTATGGTCAATCTATGATTTTATTAATCCTGGTTACTTAGGTAGCTTATATCAATTCCGTAAATCGATGATCGCCCCAATTGAGCGTGAGAAGGATGAGAAACGTATTGCAGGCTTGCAACGCTGGGTGAAGCCATTTATGCTTCGTCGGGTGAAGAAAGACCCTACAATCTCGTTATCGCTGCCAGAAAAACAAGAAGCGAAAAGCTTTATGCCACTTACGACAGAGCAAGTATCGCTTTATGAAGGTATTGTTAGTGAATTGCTTGAGAAGCTGCAAACAGAAACACCGATGCAGCGCCGTGGCTTAATTCTAGGATCATTGACGAAGCTAAAGCAGCTTTGTGATCATCCTGCGCTATTACTGCATCAAGAGACGAAGAAACAGTGGGAAATAACACGTTCAAGTAAACTAGAACGATTAGTCGAGCTTGTTGATGAAATTGCGGAGCTCGGTGAACGTTGTCTTATTTTCACGCAATATATTGAAATGGGCTCACAAATCCAACGTATTTTGGAGCAGCGCTATGAGATTAAAGTTCCTTATTTGCATGGTGCAGTACCTAAGCAAAAACGCGATGAAATGATCGAAGCATTTCAGGATGAAGCGATTCCTCATGTCGCTTTCGTATTATCCTTAAAGGCTGGTGGTACTGGCTTGAACCTAACAGCAGCTAATCATGTTATTCATTTCGATCGTTGGTGGAATCCTGCCGTGGAAAATCAAGCGACAGATCGTGCATTCCGAATTGGTCAGACAAGACAGGTTCAAGTACACAAATTTATAACTATTGGTACATTAGAAGAGAAAATAGATGAGATGATTGATGGAAAACAACAATTGAATGATCAAATCGTACGTCAATCAGATCAATGGATAACAGAGTTGAATACTGATGATTTGAAAGAATTGTTTACGCTGCGAGACTCTTGGCTTAAGTAGTGATCAGAATGAATAACAATAATGTGGGGATATCTGAAAAAATGCCTCTTGAAGAACAACAAATTTCTAGCGATGAGCTGTTAACGGTGTCAGAAGCAACAGTAGCAAAGGAACAGCAAAAAGAGGAGAATGTAGCGGGAGCTACATCTCCTTCAACTGAAAATTCTAACTGGAAAGCACTGTATCGAGATATAGCTGCTTATGCCAAAACTATAAGAAAATCGAATGAGCAATAGATCTTACCCGTATTAGCGCATAAAATGATCGTAAGTAATATCATGTAATATATAAGCAAGAAAGAAAATAACAGATGGATTTTCATAATGATGCTGAATATGCGTTAATTGTTGCTCGTACTTGCTGACATAATGAGGATTATTACGCATTTCAAGATTGCTTTT
>DXHF01000452.1 GCA_019113605.1 Candidatus Paenibacillus intestinavium | reverse complement strand
AATTATGGATATGACATTTGCTCTCCAAGCATTAAGCTTAAAATATGTGAATGATGAGTACCAAACAATTGGGAAGCAAGTTATTAACGTCCCGTATAATATCGATCAACAAGTTGCTAAGTTGAAGCTAGAAGCACTTAATATGGGAATAGACTCCTTAACGCAAGATCAAGTGGCTTATCTTGATAGCTGGGAATAATAATTAAATAAAATATTTAGAGAATCCTGCTTATAAAAGCAGGATTTTTCTTTTGTGTGGCGAAATAGTCTTACTGAGTGGTGAAAAGTGGTGAGATGTGGGGCGAAAAGGGGAAGGGGTGGAGCGAAATTATGTTTATGGGAGAATATCAACATAGCATTGACGACAAAGGACGTATTATTATCCCAGCTAAATTTCGTGACCAACTTGGTTCAACTTTCGTAGCTACACGCGGCCTAGACAATTGTTTATTTATATATCCTGCTAGCGAGTGGGTAATATTAGAGCAAAAGTTAAAAACTTTACCATTAATGAAATCAGATGCACGTGCCTTCACGCGCTTTTTCTTCTCTGGTGCAATAGAATGTGATCTGGACAAGCAGGGACGAATCAATTTACCACAGCATCTAAGAGAATATGCCAAGCTTGAAAAGGATTGTATGGTACTAGGAGTTTCTAATCGGGTAGAGGTATGGAGTAAGTCATCTTGGGAAGGCTATTATGAAGAATCTGAGCAAACATTTAATGAGATTGCTGAGAAACTCGTAGACTTTGATTTCAACTTTTAGCATGACAACATGAATAGGATAGTTCAAAAGCGAAATTTGGCTTTTTGAGCTTATATTGAATTGGGGGATTTAACGTGTTTTTGCATACAACAGTTTTATTGGAGGAAGCAGTCAAGGGGCTTAATATTAAGCCGAATGGGATATATGTTGACTGCACGCTTGGTGGAGCGGGACATAGCCAGCTAATTGCCGCATCACTAGGGGAGCAGGGGCGCCTAATTGCTTTCGACCAGGATGACTGGGCACATGAGAATGCAAAGGTTAAGCTTGCCCCTTATATGGATAAAGTAACACTTGTTCGTAGCAATTTCCGCTATCTTGAACAGGAGTTAAGGCATTGTGATGTACCTATGTTAGATGGTGTTCCACAGGTAGATGGCATTCTATTCGATTTAGGTGTTTCTAGTCCGCAGCTTGATGATGCAAACCGTGGATTCAGTTATAACCAAGATGCACCGCTGGATATGCGTATGGATCGTGATGAGGAATTGACGGCTTATCATATTGTGAACGAGTGGGATGAACGAGATATTGCTCGCATTCTTGATCGATATGGAGAGGAAAAGTTTGCGCGTAACATCGCTCGCTCCATTGTGAAAATCCGCCAGACTCAGGCAATTGAAACAACAGAACAATTAGCTGAAATTGTGAAAAATGCGATTCCTGCTGCTACACGCCGTACAGGTGGTCATCCAGCAAAGCGTTCATTCCAAGCATTACGTATTGCGGTGAATGATGAACTTGGTTCTGAGGAAGAAGCTTTGGAAGCGGCCGTTCGTTGTACTGCTTCTGAAGGAAGGATCTCTGTTATTACGTTCCATTCATTAGAAGATCGGATTTGCAAACAAACATTTGTGAAGTATGTGGAGAAATGTACTTGTCCACCAGATTTTCCAATGTGCGTTTGTGGTACAAAAGGTAAATTGAAATTAATAACACGTAAGCCGATTGTTCCAAGTGAATTTGAAATAGAACAAAACTTGCGCGCAAGATCGGCAAAATTAAGAATAGCAGAAAAGCTGTAGGAGGGATTAATCGTGGCCTATCATTATGGTAATTTAGCAGTGAAACCTAAGCGTCAAGAAGAGCAAGAGTACATCATACGTGAAACTAAGAAAAAAGTTGTACGTAAAAAACCTATCCCAGCAGGGGAGAAAATATTATATCTGACTGCTGTACTTATGGGAGTTATTATTTTGGGAGTTATCATATTTAGGTATGCTGATATTTACTATACGAGTTTGCAAGTAAAGCAAATTAATAGTGAAATGCAAGCAATGACGATTGAGGTAGAACAACTACAGCGAGAAGTTCAAACATTAAGTGATCCTGAACGTATTCGTGAATTTGCACAATCTCAAGGAATGGTAAGCAGCTTAGATACAGGAATAATTGTCAAGAAGTCGAGCTCCTCTGGAGAAACGGCAAAGCTTGAATAGGAAGTGATAGAGATGATTAAACGAATTAAATTACGTACACTACTACTTGGAGGGGTAATCACCCTCCTTTTTCTCTTTCTTATTTTTCACATCTATAAAGTGCAAGTGGTGGAAGGATCGATGTGGCTAGAGTTAGCACAAAAACGTTGGTCAACTACTGAAACCTTCAATGCAAAGCGCGGTACGATTACAGACCGTGAAGGTAATGTATTAGCGATGGATGCATTAGCGTATAACGTGTCTATCAATCCTAAAGTCATTCAAACTGCTGGAATAAAAGATGAAGTAACGGAAGCGTTAAAATCTATATTAGGTATGTCGGATGATACGATTGACGGTCATTTTGTGAAACGTGATGATGGAACATATTACTCGAATCGTGAATTGCGCCAAGGTGGTTGGCAGATTGAGAAGAGCGTCGCCGATCAATTGAAGGAGTTTTCTAAAACGTTGAAAGAAAAAATAGTGAAAGAGAAAAAAGGTACGGATTCAGGAATTTATATTCAGGAAACCTATGAACGGCTCTATCCGCAACAAAAATTAGCTTCTCAGCTATTGGGTTATATTAGCATAGATGGTGAAAATATGATGGGAGTTGAATCGACCTTTAATGATTTACTATCAGGCTCCGATGGTCATATTTCCTACCAAAAGGATGGACAGAAAGTTCAAATTGCTGGTAGTGAGGTTGAATATGTTGCTCCGAAAGATGGACAGTTGATTGAATTGACTATAGATGGCGATATTCAAGGTTATGCGGAAGAAGCGTTACGTAGTGTCGTTGAAGAGTGGAGCCCGAAGAGTGCAACAGCTATTGTGGCAAATCCGAATACGATGGAAATATTAGCGATGGCGAATATGCCGGAGTTTAATCCGAATACATATTGGGAAGGTTTGGAAAATGACTATGCTGCAATGTACAATCATGCTGTAGGCTCGTTATATGAGCCAGGTTCTACTTTCAAAATTGCAACATTAGCTGCGGCGATTGAAGAGGGGGTATTTGACCCTGATGAACTATATCAATCAGGTCAAATCTATGTTCCTGGAGAGCCGAAACCAATTAGTGATCACAATAAATATGGTTGGGGTATGATATCGTACCTGCAAGGATTGAAATATTCCAGTAACGTCGCATTTGTTAAATTGGGCTTTGAACGTCTTGGTGGCGAGAAGCTGAGAGAGTACTTTACTAGCTTCGGGTTTGCGCAAAAAACGGGGATTGAAATCCCGAATGAAGCAGTAGGTACGATCCGCTTCAAATATAATAGTGAAATTGCTACTGCTGCTTTTGGGCAAGGTGTTGTTCTAGTAACACCAATCCAACAGGTTGCGGCCGTTGCAGCTGTGGCCAATGGCGGAGAATTAATGAAGCCGTATATTGTGAAAAGTGTAACGGATCCTTCTACGAAAACAACGACCGTAACTGAACCAACGGTAGTGCGTAGAGTTATTTCCGAGCAATCATCTAAGCTTGCGAATGGGTATCTTGAACAGGTTGTATCTGATCTTAAGGAAGGTACTGGTAAGAATGCTTATATTGAAGGTTATCGTGTGGCAGGTAAGACCGGTACCGCACAAAAGGTAGTAGGTAAAGACTACTCGACTGATAAATTCGTCGTTTCCTTTATAGGCTATGCGCCTGTAGATGATCCACAATTAATTATTTTGGTCATCGTGGATGAGCCGAATGATAAATACGCTGGTGGTAGTAAAGTAGCAGCTCCAGTATTCCGAGAAATTATGCTGAAAAGCTTAAGAAAACTTGATATCGCTCCCAACTACGAAAGTATTGCTGTAGAGGAAAACGATACACCGACAGAAGTTATGATCTCTACCCCTGATGTTACTGGAATGAAGGGGGCACTTGCGAAAGAAAAATTGAAAAATGCAGGTTTGCAATTTGAATTTATTGGTGACGGCTCGATCGTTGAACAGCAGATTCCTTCAGCTGGCTCATTAGTTCATCCTACGCAAACGGTTTATCTTATAACCGAACAGAAGGAAAACTTAAGTGTGCCGGATCTAACAGGAGTCTCCTTACGCGATGCTGTAGAAATTGCGGCGTTACTCGGTGTACAGTTGAAAATAGAAGGAACAGGTTATGTCTATTCGCAACAGCTTGTTGAAGATGGGAAGTCGAAAACATTGCAAGTTAAGCTATCGCCTTTGAAGGAGTCACAATATTACGTGCCGGGAACGTTAGACCCAAGTGGTGAAGAGGATGAAGTAACTAGTTCTGATGAAGAGTCTGACTCAGGTTCTGACTCAGGTTCTGAGGAGCAATCATCATCAGGAGAGCAAGCCTCTTCTTAACGCTATAGTGAGTCCGGTTCGTACAGGTTCTATCTTGTCCGAATGATGAATAGCATGTAAAGAGCGGAATAACGTTTCTGCTGTATATGTTATTATTTCATACTTTTCATGTACTTATATTTCCAAGCTTATGTTGGAGTAAGGGGTGAAAGGTTTAGGGGGATAGATTATGAAAGTTTCTAATGTAACGGTTAGAAGAAGACTGTTCACCATTCTCATATTTGCAATTGTAGCTTTTATCGGTTTAAGTATTCGGTTAAGCTATGTGCAGCTTGTTCAAGGTGCGGAGTTATCGGAGAAGGCGGAAAATTCTTGGCGTCGTGATATTCCATATGTCGCAAATCGTGGTGAAATATGGGATCGTACTGGTGTGCGATTAGCTTATAACGTAAGTACTCCGACGGTATGGGCTATTCCTGTGCAAGTGAAGGAAAAAGAAAAAACAGCACAGACATTAGCACCGTTACTTAATATGACGGTGGAAGAAGTGTTAGCGAAAGTTTCCAAAGTGGAAAGAATTATTCAGCTTGGGCCTGGAGGTCGTAAAATGACGTCCGAGCAGGCGACCTCCATTCGAGAATTAAATATTCCAGGAATTGTAGTGGCAGAGGATAATAAGCGATATTACCCTTATGATGGACTGGCTGCTCATATATTAGGATTTACAGGAATTGATAATCAAGGTTTAACGGGAATGGAACTTACCTACAACGATCGATTAACAGGCACGCAAGGTATGGTTTCATATCTATCTGATGCTGCTGGTAGGCAGATGCCTAACTCTTCGGACACATATGTAAAACCTCGAGAAGGATTGACACTGCAATTAACGATTGATCAGCAAATTCAGACTGTGATGGAGCGCGAACTAGACCAGGCGATGACCGGTTTGAATGCCAATGCAGTGATGGCAATTGCGATGGATCCAAATACAGGAGAAATATTGGCAATGGCTAGTCGTCCAGGTTATAGTCCTACCAACTATCAAGAGGTTGATCCAACAGTCTATAACCGCAATTTGCCGATATGGATGACTTACGAACCAGGTTCGACTTTCAAAATAATTACGTTGGCTGCTGCACTGGAAGAGAAGAAAGTTAATTTACAGACCGATAGTTTTTATGATGGAGGCGCTGTAGAGATTGGTGGAGCGAGACTTCGTTGTTGGAAAAAAGGCGGACATGGTAGTCAAAGTTTTTTACAAGTAGTGGAGAACTCATGTAACCCTGGATTTGTTGAACTAGGCAATCGTCTAGGCAAAGATACACTATTTGAATATATTAGAAACTTCGGTTTCGGCAAGAAAACGGGTATCGATATTGGCGGCGAAGGTAACGGCATCTTATTCAAGTTAAGCCAGGTAGGTCCTGTTGAGTTGGCGACAACGGCATTTGGGCAAGGTGTATCGGTTACGCCAATCCAGCAAATTGCTGCCGTATCAGCCGCGGTCAATGGTGGAACGCTTTACAAGCCATATGTGGCCAAAGCCTGGATTAATCGTGATACCGGGGAAACTGTTCAAGCGAATGAGCCGACTGTTGTAAGGCAAGTGATTTCAGAGGAGACATCTAAGCAAGTTCGTGAGGCGTTAGAAAGTGTTGTGGCGAAAGGGACGGGGCGCAACGCGTTTATTGATGGCTATCGTGTTGGAGGCAAGACAGGGACGGCTCAGAAGGTTATTGACGGCAGGTATTCGACCAGTGAGCATATTGTTTCATTTGTTGGGGTGGCTCCAGCAGATAATCCACAAATCGTTATTTACGTTGCGGTAGATAATCCCGAAGGTATTCAATTCGGTGGAGTTGTAGCTGCACCAATTGTTCGTAACATTATGGAAGATGCTTTGCAAATACTAGAGGTGCCAAAACGTACCAATCAAATCGATCGACTATATAAATACGGGGAAACACCTATCGTTGAAGTACCTAGTCTAATCGGGAAAACTGTTTCTGAAATATATGAAGATTTGAATATGAATTTCATGCTCACAAGTTCAGGCACCGGTAAAGTTGTTATTAAGCAAGCTCCTGCTGCTGGAGAGCGTGTGGAGCGGGGGGTGACTATTCGTATCTACTTAGGGGATGAGGGAGATCTCTCTGTAGAGGATATTCATAATCATTGACTGTGATCACGCGGTGATGCTAACGTAGCGTAGTCGGCGGCGAATATGCCCTCCATCGAAAGCCTGTGTGCTACTCGTTTCCGCTGGAGTGCATCTTCTTGGTGCTGACAGCCAATGATTTTGAACTTCCATTTGTTGCTTCGAGCTAAAGATACGCCGCTTGTGTGCTCGAACCGTACACATTGCTGGGTGTCGTTACAAAGTGCTTGATGGTTGGCTATTTGGATGTTGATTTCGTTAGAAATTCCATTTTGAAGCTTCGAGCTAAAGATTCGCCGCTTGTGTACTAGAACTGTACACGTTGCTGGGTGTCGTTGCAAAGTGCTTGATGGTTGGCTATTTGGATGTTGATTTCGTTAGAACTTCCATTTGTTGCTTCGAGCTAAAGATACGCCGCTTGTGTGCTCGAACCGTACACATTGCTGGGTGTCGTTACAAAGTGATTGGTTGTTGGGTATTCGGATGTTGACTTCATTAGAAATTTCACAGGAAGTTGCGATGAACAAGACGGATCACTTGTGTACTCAAACCGCACAAGTTGCTAGTAGATTCACTGAGGGAGTGTCTTGAGAGGACACGATCTCAGCTAATAAATAATTCATATTTGGTATGTTTCGAACTTGTCATACATATTTGTTAAAAATAGCTATTGAATTGTCAAGCTATTCAGTTGTAGTATAGTTGACGGGTATAAATATTTGGAAAGAACTAAAGTTAGGTACATAGTTTTTTCAAGAAGGAGATAATGACATTGATTACTAGAACAGTTGCGCAGCTTGCTCAGATGAGCGGTGCTATTCTAAAAAGTGATAATAAAGAGTTGATCGTGCAAGGCGTTATGACGGACTCGCGAGCTGTAGGTGGACAATTGTTCGTTCCGCTTGTAGGGGAGCACTCCGATGGTCATCAACATATTTATCATGCTGTAGAAAAGGGCGCAATAGCAGCACTTTGGAAAAAAGGTGTACCTGTTCCTGAAGATTTGCCTCATATTCCTTTCTTGCTTGTTCGTGACCCATTAGCAGCGCTGCAAAAGCTAGCTATGAGTTATCGAAGTGAATTGTTTACAAGAGTAGTCGCAATTACAGGTAGTAATGGTAAGACAACGACGAAGGATATGACGGCTGCTTTACTATCTACAGTGTATAAGGTCAGCAAAACACAAGGGAATTTTAATAACCATATCGGCTTGCCATTGACGATATTGGCATTAGAAGAGGATACAGATATTGTTGTTGTGGAATTAGGTATGAGCGGCTTTGGGGAAATTGAGCTACTAACGAAAATCGCCCAGCCTGATGTTGCAGTAATTACTAATATTGGCGATGCACATATGTTGCAGCTTGGTAGTCGCAATGGGATCGCTCAGGCGAAGCTTGAAATTTTGCAAGGTCTTGGAGATGAAGGTGTATTTATCTACAATGGTGATGAGCCTTTGATCGCAGAAGAAATGAACAAATTGCCGAATGTATTGTCTTTGGAGAAAAAACGATTTGGACTTGAAGCGGGTAACGATTGGTCAGCGGCAAACATTGAGCTAGATCCATTTGGTAGTCGCTTTGACGTGTTATATATGGGCGAGTCATGTCAGATCAAGCAGCAACATATTACGACGCCAGGTCGTCATAATGTAAGTAATGCTTTGGCAGCTATTGCAGTAGCTCGCTTGCTCGGAGTATCTGCTAATCTTATTCAAGAAGGCTTTAAACGTCTGCAATTGACTGGGATGCGTATTGCGCCTACAAAGGCATATAATGGAGCCGTTGTCCTCAATGACGCATACAACGCTAATCCAACAGCAACTAAAGCTGCTATTGATCTACTCGGGAGCTTAACCGGCTTCCGCAAAAAATGGTTAGTGTTAAGCGATATGCTAGAGCTTGGACCTGATGAAATTGCTATGCATGTTAATATGGGTCAATATGCAACAAATGATAAAGTAGATGCGGTCATTGCTTATGGAAAGCTTTCAGCTCATATCGTCGAAGGTGCGAAAGATCATTTCCAAGATAACGGATTACAATATTTTACAACAAAGGAAGAGTTGATCGACTGGCTTTTGCCTCATATTTCACCAGATGATCTTGTGCTTGTAAAGGGATCAAGAAGTATGAAGATGGAGCAGGTTGTTGAAGCTTTAGAAAAGGGGTGAGTGTATGGACATGATGGTCATTCTATTATCATTAGGAGTTTCATTCATACTAGCAGTTTTACTAGGACCACTGTTCATACCGTTACTGAAACGATTGAAATTCGGACAGCAGATACGGACAGACGGTCCACAGTCACATTTGAAAAAGAGTGGTACTCCAACAATGGGTGGAGTTATTATCATGCTTGCACTGTTAATTTCATTCGTAAAATTTGCTGAGATTTCTAGTGAGTTTTGGGTGCTATTAACGGCATCACTCGGTTTTGGTATTGTCGGATTTCTTGATGATTATATTAAAATTGTTTTTAAACGTTCGCTTGGTCTAACAGCTAAGCAAAAGCTTGCAGGGCAACTATTATTTTCTATTATCGTTTGTGCCCAGTTATACAATATGGGTCATAGTACAGTGCTGTCTATCCCTGGTACAGAAATTGGTTTTGATCTTGGTTGGTTCTATTATCCGTTTGTCGTCATTATTTTGTTTGCAGCAAGCAACTCGGTTAACTTTACTGATGGTATCGATGGATTATTAGCGGGAACAAGCGCGATTGCATTTGGTGCATTTACAATTGTTGCATTGTTAGCAGATTCGTATGATGCTGCAATCTTCTCAGCGGCAATGGTTGGAGCTGTTTTAGGGTTTCTTGTATATAATGCGCATCCTGCTAAAGTGTTTATGGGTGATATGGGCTCGCTAGGTATCGGTGGTGGTATTGCAGCGGTAGCTATTATAACAAAAACAGAGTTGCTCTTAGTTGTTATTGGAGGAGTATTCGTCTTAGAAATGTTATCTGTTATAATTCAAGTAGCATCATTCAAAATTAGAAAAAAACGTGTCTTCCGTATGAGTCCAATTCATCATCACTTCGAGCTTTCTGGTTGGTCAGAATGGAAAGTAGATGCTGTGTTTTGGGCTGTAGGTCTAATATTAGCAATAGTAGGTCTATTATTCGTAATGTAGTTCAAAACAGTCGCCAGTGATCATGCGGATTATGCTAACGTAGAGTAGTCGGCGTCGAATATGCACTCCATCAAAAGCCTGCGTGTGCTCGTGTACCAATAAAGTACACTGTGCTACTCGTTTTTGCTGAAGTGCATCTTCTTGGTGCTGACAGGCCACTGTTTTGAACTTTTATTTAAAGCTTCGAGCATTGGCCGCTTGTGCACCTGTTCGGTACACGTTGCTGAGGAATGTTTCGTCGTTTGGTGGAAGTGAAGTTCAAAACCTTAACTAAAGAGTAGAATAGACCGCAAAATTACTGTCTGTGGAGCCGAAAAGTAAGTAAATCCGTTCATAGACCGCAAAATTACTGTCTGTGGAGCCGAAAAGTAAGTAAATCCGTCTATAGACCGCAAAATTACTGTCTATGGAGCTCGGAAAGTATAAAATGTACTCCAGCAAAAAAGAGAGGAATTCTATATGAAGCATCCATCACAGTATAAAAATGAAAAAGTAGTCGTGCTAGGTCTTGCGAGAAGTGGTGTTAGTGTAGCTAAGTTATTTCATAAGCTGGGGGCAAAGGTGACGGTTAATGATCGGAAGCCTCGCGAGCAGTCTCCTGAAGCTGCCCAATTAGAACAACTGGGCATTGAAGTAATATGTGGCTACCATCCTGAAAGGCTTGTCGATAATACGACGGCGTTACTAATTAAAAATCCGGGTATTCCCTACAATGCACCACCTATTATTGAGGCGCAAGCTGCTAGTGTAGATGTGGTTACCGAGGTTGAAATTGCTTATTGGCTTAGCAAAGCACCGATTATCGGGATTACAGGATCTAATGGCAAGACGACAACAACAACTTTAATTGGAGAATTATTGACGGCAGCTAATTTGCAACCTGTCGTTGGCGGGAATATAGGCTTGCCATTATGTGAGATTGCAGAAGATGTATCAAGTGAAAACTGGATTATAGCTGAATTGAGTAGCTTTCAACTGAAAGGTACGATTACTTTTGCGCCCAAAATAGCACTTCTGTTGAATTTAGCAGAAACCCATCTTGATTATCATGGTGATATGCAGGATTATGTTGCATCAAAAGCGAAAATATTAAGTAATCAATCCGATGAAGATATCGCTATCTTGAATTGGGATGATGAGATTACGCGTCAATTGATTCCTTCTTGTAAAGGTCAATTGTTCCCTTTCTCGATTTACGAAAAGTTAGAGCAAGGTGTATACATTGATCCGCCATTTAGTCCGATTAATGCTGGTGATCCTTTGCCGAATGCAGCAGAGGAAGCTTCGATTCGTTCTATCGTATATCGGATGGATAACCATTCTGAGCAACAAGTTCTTATGCCACTGCATAGTCTAGCTCTTCCAGGGCGTCATAATGCCGCTAACGCCATTGCCGCTATTGCAGCGTGTTTGAAGGCGGGTGCCAAGCCTGCTGAGCTTATAGAGCCATTAACGAGCTTTCGCGGTGTAGAGCATCGTCTAGAGTTTGTGAGAACCAGTAACGGTGTATCCTACTACAATGATTCCAAAGCGACAAATGCAACGGCGACGACAATGACGATTCGCTCGCTTTCTGCACCACTAGTGCTTATTGCTGGAGGTTTGGATCGTGGATCGGATTATATGGAGCTGCTACCGATTTTTACAGATCGTCTGAAAGGTATTGTAGTTGTTGGTGAAACTCGTCATAAACTTGAACATATTGCCAAGCTAGCAGGTTTAGATCATATCAAGATAGTCGAACCTAAAGCTAGTGCCGAAGAAACGCTAGATGAAGCTGTGAAGCTTGCTAGTGAGTTAGCGGAATCAGGGGATATAGTATTACTGTCACCTGCATGCGCAAGCTGGGATATGTTTTCCTCCTATGAAGAAAGAGGAAGCATGTTTAAGAAATCGGTGCATACCTTGTAAGTAGGGGGGTTGTCCCTACTTCAATTCATAGAGGTGTGTAAACCATGGTTAAAGCACGATCTGCTCCAGATATATGGCTATTAATTTCCATACTCCTTATATTATTTATTGGACTAATGATGGTATATAGTGCGAGCGCGGTATTAGCTTTTCATGAATTTGGTGATAAGTTCTACTTTTTGAAGCGTCAATCGATCTTTGCTGGATTAGGATTAATGTCTATGTTTTTCATGATGAATGTGAATTATTCCG
>DXHF01000043.1 GCA_019113605.1 Candidatus Paenibacillus intestinavium | reverse complement strand
GTATCAGTTCCCGAGGGGAAAGTAGCATTTACAGTTGATGAAGCTGTACAAGCTGCGCAAGAACTAGGGACAGCGGTAGTTGTCGTTAAAGCCCAAATTCATGCTGGTGGCCGCGGTAAAGCCGGTGGAGTTAAAGTAGCCAAAAATCTTGATGAAGTAAGAGCTTATGCAAGTGAGATTTTAGGTAAGGTGCTAGTTACTCATCAAACTGGTCCAGAAGGTAAAGAAGTTAAACGTCTTCTAATTGAACAAGGTTGTGACATTAAGAAAGAGTACTACGTAGGTGTAGTTCTTGATCGTACTACAGGCCGTGTAACGTTTATGGCATCAGAAGAAGGCGGTACTGAGATTGAAGAGGTAGCTGCCACTAATCCAGAGAAAATTTTCAAAGAAGTGGTTGACCCTGCAATCGGTTTGCAAGCTTTCCAAGCTCGTAAATTAGCATATGCAATTAATATCCCGAACGAGCTTGTTAACAAAGCTGCTAAATTCATGCTTAGTTTATATAGTGCTTTCGTGGAAAAAGATTGCTCTATTGCCGAAATCAATCCGTTAGTTGTAACTGGTGATGGCAACGTTATGGCATTGGATGCGAAATTGAATTTCGACTCTAACGCATTGTATCGTCACAAAGATATTTTAGAACTTCGCGATCTTGAAGAAGAAGATTTTAAGGAAATTGAAGCTTCCAAGTATGACCTTAGCTACATTGCACTTGATGGCGACATCGGCTGTATGGTTAATGGCGCAGGACTTGCGATGGCGACAATGGATATTATTAAACATTACGGTGGTGATCCGGCTAACTTCCTAGATGTAGGGGGCGGTGCGACTACTGAAAAAGTAACTGAAGCTTTCAAAATTATTCTGTCTGATGAAAAAGTTAAAGGTATTTTCGTGAACATTTTTGGCGGCATTATGCGTTGTGATATTATCGCAAACGGTGTGGTAGAAGCGGCTAAGCAAATCGGCCTAGATCGTCCACTTGTTGTTCGCTTAGAAGGAACGAATGTGGAACTAGGAAAGCAGATTCTTAATGAATCTGGTCTGAATATTGTTGCGGCTGATTCCATGGCAGATGGCGCGCAAAAAATTGTAGCTCTAGTTAAATAGAACTGCATTTCTCGAGTACGTACACGAAAACTTTCAGAGGATGTGAGATAAGTGGCTATTTTGGTTAATAAAGATACAAAAGTTATTACTCAAGGTATCACTGGTGCTACTGGTCTATTCCATGCAAAAGGTGCATTAGACTATGGCACACAAATGGTTGGTGGCGTTACACCTGGTAAAGGTGGCACATCAGTTGAGATAACACTTGAGAATGGTGATGTAGCTACATTGCCTGTATTCAATACGGTATCACAAGCGGTTGAAGCTACTGGTGCTACAGCATCAGTTATCTACGTGCCGCCTGCTTTCGCTGCTGAAGCGATTATTGAGGCTGTTGATGCAGGTGTTGAGCTTGTTATCTGTATTACAGAAGGTATTCCTGTACTTGATATGGTTAATGTAAAACGTTACATGGAAGGTAAGGATTCCGTATTGATCGGTCCTAACTGCCCAGGCGTTATTACTCCAGGCGAGTGCAAAATCGGCATTATGCCAGGTTATATTCATACTCCTGGTCATGTAGGTGTAGTGTCTCGTTCTGGAACACTTACTTATGAGGCTGTTCATCAATTAACGACTCGCGGTATTGGTCAATCCTCCGCGATTGGTATCGGTGGAGACCCTGTTAAAGGATCTGAATTTATCGATATTTTAAGTCGCTTTAACGATGATCCTGACACTTATGCAGTTATTATGATCGGTGAGATCGGTGGAACTGCAGAAGAAGAAGCAGCTGAGTGGATCAAAGCGAATATGACTAAGCCAGTAGTTGGTTTCATTGGTGGTGCAACTGCTCCTCCAGGGAAGCGTATGGGACATGCAGGTGCGATTATTTCAGGTGGTAAAGGAACTGCAGCTGAAAAAATCACTACGCTTGAAGCATGTGGAGTTAAAGTAGCTCCTACACCATCGGAGATGGGTTCAACTCTAGTATCTGTACTAGAAGAACAAGGTCTACTTGAAAAATGTACAACTGTGAAATAAACATATAAATCTATAAGGCAAGCAGCCTTATCTCTTTCAATTGAAAGGGGTAAGGCTGCTTTTTTAATGGAGTTTTTAGAAAATTTAAGCAATTTATTAAGCAAGACTTGCAATCTGCCTCCATATTAAGGCACAATATGAGAGTGCTAGTGCGAGATCTTGTTCATAGAAAAGGAGTATTTATATGAACGATGATCAATATAAGCACTTTATGATCGAGCTTTCTGAAATCGTAGGTGTTGGCTGGCATACAATGAAGCTAATTATAGATAATGATCTCCATGCGGAAGCTGAATGGTCTATTGAACAATTACGGAAGCTTGGCGTAAAGGCACAAATAGCGGAGCGATTACAGCAATTTCGGAGTGGTTATACTTATGAAAAAATTGCAGAGCGTGAAGTACATCAACAAAAGCATCGTTATCATTGTATTACGTACTGGGATGAACAATATCCAGAAGCTTTGAAACAAATTGCCCAGCCACCTTGGATTCTATATGTGCGTGGACGGCTAGAATTGCTTCAGAGGCGCTCATTAGCTATTGTTGGCACTAGATATCCAACGAACTACGGAAAGCAGTGTACAAAGCTTTTCAGTGGACAGTTTGCGGAGCAAGGTTTAACGATTGTAAGTGGTTTTGCCAATGGTGTTGATACGATAGCCCATAAAGCAGCTTTATCTTACAGTAGTTCAACGATTGCCATATTACCGACAGCAATAACACAATGCTATCCTGCTAACAATTATGAACTATACGAGCGAGTTGGAGAAGAAGGCTTGCTTATTTCTGAAAGTGTACATGCTTCACCTGTTCATCCTGGTCAGTTTCATCAACGTAATCGAATTATAGCCGGATTAAGTCTCGCTTCTATTATAATAGAAGGAGAACGTAAAAGTGGCTCGATGATTACAGCGAGGCACGCACTTGATATGGATAGAGAACTATTTGCTGTACCTGGACCTATTCATTCAGCTAAAAGTGAAGGGCCAAACTTTCTTATTCAGAATGGATATGCTAGAATGCTATTGTCCTCACCACAGTTGTTTGAGGAGTTGCCATGGTTGAAAGATAATGTGATTAGTGAAAATGAAAACAAGCATCAGAAGGTGAACAAATTATTAGATGAATTGTCCGAGGATGAAGTTAAAATTGTTACATTGCTTAAAGAAAATTCGTTCTCGATTAATGAAATTTCTAATCTTACTAACATTCCGTTTGGACATTTGAACGTTCTTCTGCTAAATTTATGTATAAAACAATTGATAGAACAACATCCAGGTTCAATATATATTGCACTGTAATTTGTATCTAACAGAGGAGGCACCTCGAATGGCAGATTCGT
>DXHF01000451.1 GCA_019113605.1 Candidatus Paenibacillus intestinavium | reverse complement strand
AGCATTAACAATCGAATAAGCTAGGTGATAGCTATGATACAGCAACAGCATACTAATAATCGTTGTCGTGGCTGTGGGCCGCAATATGAGGTCACAGAGCAGCAAATAGATCGAATTTTATTAGCTCCAATGTTTCAAGATGACGCGATTGTCGTTTCAGAGCAAGAGTATGAAAAGCGATTGAGTTTGTGTAATGGATGTGAAAAGCTTCTGAATAAGCAAACCTGTCTATTATGTGGTTGTTTTGTAAGGGTGTCTGCCAAATATCGCAGCAAGAGCTGTCCTAATCTAAGTGACCGCAAATGGTCTGCAGTAGTATAGTCGCTTATTAAACCAAGAAGTAGATGCCTCCATTATTAGTTAGTTATTAACGTATGCTTAATGAACTGTCTTCAAACATAAAAGACTGATGCTCTTCCATATGAAGGGAATCAGTCTTTTTGTGGTGTCCTTTATATCGAAATAATGATATAGGTGATAAATCCAACTACAATGATATTAATAATACATAGGAGTAGAATAAGGAGAACAACAGCTTTACTCATTATATTTCTATTCATTACAGCCTCCTCGCTTTGAGTGGATATATATTTATACGAGTACTTCATTTGCATTGTTGCAATACTATAGTTTAGCGCTTAATTCTTGCTGCTATGCGTCTATCAATCCATATCAATTTTATCGGTATTATGGCATAATAATGAAAACTCAACTCAAGGCACTTTATTTTTGTTAGTAATACATGATAAGATAGTAACTGTTCAGTTCAAACATTTTAATAAATGAGTTCGTTGATTATATTATGAAGTGTGGTGATCGCAATTGTCTTATATACAATTGAAGCAAGTTAGTAAAACATTTAAGCAAAGAGAGCGGTCTACACAAGCGCTGCAGCAGATAGATTTACAGATTGAACAACGTAAATTCGTTAGTTTAATAGGTCCGAGCGGCTGTGGGAAATCGACGCTTTTGCGGATCATTGGTGGACTAGTGAAAGGTGATGAAGGCGAGGTTACTATTGGTGGATTGTCGCCAAAGGAAGCCCAAAAACAAAAGCAATTTGGTTTTGTACCACAATCACCAGCACTGTTCCCGTGGCGCACAGTGCTTGAAAATATGAACTTACCTTTTGAAGTTAACAAGAAGGCAGTAAAAGTAACTACTAAGCGTGAAGACCCGATGGAGCTGCTACGTTCGGTAGGACTTGGTGAATTTGCTCATTCGTATGCGAAAGAATTATCAGGTGGTATGCAGCAACGTGTTGGTATCGCTAGAGCATTTGGATCAGGAGCGCCTATTCTATTGATGGATGAGCCATTCTCTGCACTTGATGAAATTACACGAGAGAAAATAAGCTATCAGTTGCTACATATATGGGAGGCTTATCTCAAAACGGTTGTTTTTGTTACGCATAATATTAGGGAAGCGGTATTGCTTTCTGATAAAGTTGTAGTTATGAGTGCTCGTCCGGGAAAAATAACCAAAATTATTAATATTGACTTACCAAGGCCTAGATCCGCGGATGTTGAAGAAAGTGTGCAGTTTAATCAATACGTAAGTGAAATTAGAGGATATTTACGTGCTGAATGGCAATGATGCGGCTTTAAAGAGACAATTAGGGTGGTAAAGAGGAAGGAAACATCTATAGTGAGTATAGTTAACGAGCAGGAAAAAGCAGCTTTGGATGTAAAGGTGCGAAAAAGACGATTCGCGAAACGATTCAAAAGAAAATATGTCCGTTCTGCCTATTGGCCGCCATTAGCTGCGTTTGTAGGCTTATTTATAATATGGGAATTATGTACTATGATCTTCAATATTAATCCGATTACTCTACCGGCTCCGACTGCGGTTATTCAAGAGTTTATAAGTTCATTCAGCTTCTATATTTCACATGCATGGATTACATTGCAGGAGGCTGTATTAGGCTTTTTACTTGGCATGAGCGTTGCTATTGTGATGGGTGTTTTAATGGCACATTCATCTGTGCTAGAGCGTACATTGCTACCGATTGCGGTACTTGCTAATGTGACACCGATTATGGCTGTTGCTCCGCTCTTTATATTATGGTTTGGCTTTGGTACATTACCTAAAGTATTAGTAGCTTCGATTATTACTTTTTTCCCGATGCTAGTGAATTCCATTATGGGCCTTCGTTCTATCGACGAAAATCATTATCAATATATGCGTTCATTACATGCTAGTAAATTAGAAATATTAATAAAGCTGCGATTCCCGAATAGCTTGCCTTATTTGTTCAGCGCAGCGAAAACTTGCGTAAGTTTAAGTGTGATGGGAGCTGTCGTTGGTGAGTGGAGCGGTGCAACAGGAGGACTAGGCAATGTTATTATGATGGCAGGCAATTATATGCAGACGAATCGCATGTTTGCTGCTATTATTATGCTGGCGATTATGGGAATTACATTAACTAATATTGTTAGATATATTGAGCGTAAAGTGCTACACTGGCATTTTTCAGCAGATAATTGGAACTAAAGGAGAAAATGATGATGAAGCAATCTATAACGATACTAGCACTTTCATTACTACTTTTTATGGCTGGCTGTAGTGAGGGCTCTAATAGTACTGATCGCAAGGATCAGGGCGACAATGCTGCTGCGAATGTAGAGCTTAGCTTAGCAGAACGTAAAGCGTTGAATGAAGCTGTTGGTGAAATTACGTATATAACAGGATTTTATTACGCAGCCTCTCCGCCAGATATTCAAGTCGTAATGGCGGATGAATTAGGTTATTTTGCAGAGTTAGGGTTAAATGTGAAAATTATTCCCGGGCTTGATGCCTAAGGTATGAAGTTTCTAGCGGCTAATAAAGCACAAATTGCAAGCTCTGGAACACCTAGCCAAGTGATACAAGCTATTGCTAATGGAGCGGGAATTAGCGGTATTGCAACGTTTGGAGCGGAAGGAACGAGTGCTTTGCTCGTAATGAATGATTCTGACATTTATAAGCCTGCTGATCTGAAAGGGAAAACAATTGGTTATCATGGTGCATTACCAGCTAATTTAATCGCGATGCTACAATATAATGGAATGGACGTTGCAGATGTGAAAGGTGTTTCAGTTGGCTATGATCCGACTATTCTTGCTACTGGAAAGATCGATGCGCTAACTGTATACAAGTCGAATGAGCCTTATCAAATGGAATTGTTAGGTCATGACGTTCGTGTAATTGACCCAGGTGAATTTGGTGCAGAAACGTCATTCGGTGTACTGGCTGTAAATAATGATTTTGCTGCCGCTAACCCGTCAACGGTAGAAGACTTTTTACGAGCAGTAGCTAAGGCTCATGAATATGCTATTACGAATATAGATGAATCCATAGCAGTGCTAGCAGCACGTTCTGAATCGGTCTATGATATTGAAGCCGAAACCAATCGCTGGCATGTTGAAAGTGAATTGTTAGAAAAAGCGAAAGATGCTAATCATGGTGTGGCGTGGCAAACAGATGAACAATGGAATCGCGAAATTCAAATGTTGTTTGATGCTAAAGTTATTGGGAAACAACTAACGGTCAGTGAAGTTATGAACAACTCATTTATCGATGCAATCTATACAGGTACCGAGCTTATATGGCCATAATAATGATTAATGGGTAAAAGCTTCCGCAGTACTTTTTAATAGCGAGAAGTATAGAGGAGAGCTTAAGAATAGCTGAGGAGTGAGTGAATATGACTGAATCGGTCTATCGACATATTGACTTTGGTGTGTTTCTTCCAATTACGAATGGCGGTTGGATTATTTCTGAGACGACGCCAACGCTGAACGGCTACTATGATATTAATCGCAAAGCCGCAAAAATAGCGGATGAACTGGGTCTTGATTTTATTATGTCAATGGCCAAATGGAAAGGTTACGGCGGCGCAACGAATCATTGGGGTACTTCGTTAGAGTCGATGACGATGATGGCAGGTCTTGCTGAAGCGACATCGAGAGTGAAAATATATGCAACGGTGCATACATTATTGTTCAATCCTGCGGTTGCGGCGAAAATGTTTGCAACGCTCGATCAGATTAGTAATGGCCGGGTTGGGATGAATGTCGTATCCGGATCGTACGCTAATGAATTCCGGCAGATGGGCATGTGGCCAGAAGAGCTAGGACATAGTGAGCGCTATGATCTTGCGAAGGAATGGATGCATGTTGTGAAGCGACTATGGAGCGAAGAAGTCGTAACGCATCAAGGGAAATACTTTACAATGGACAACTGTGAGTCGCTGCCAAAGCCAGTGCAGCAGCCTCGCCCGGAAATTATTTGTGCAGGACAATCCGAGAAGGGACTTAGCTTCACGATTGATGAAGGGGATGCAAGCTTTATTGGTGGACGCGATCTAGATGAATTAGCTGCTGTTAGTAATCGAGCGAAGCAAATGGCTGCTGATCGGAACAAAAATATTAAAACGTATGCGATGTTCACGATTGTTCCTGGCGATACAGATGAAGCAGCTGAGCAACGCATGAAGCTATACCAAGAAGGTGCAGACACAGGAGCGATCAAAGGAATGCTTCGCAGCTACGGACTTGATCCTGATGGTCGTGAAAATTCGATGGTTGCACGTGCCAAAAGTGCATTTATGACCGAAACGATTCACGGAAGTGTTGATACAATTACGAAGCGTATTCAAGAAATACTAGATATTACTGGGATTGATGGGATGATGTTAACCTTCCCAGATTATGTAGAGGATCTAACTATATTCGGCGAGCAGATCTTACCGCGGTTGCGTGGCGAGAACTAATCGGAGATCGCTCCGAGAACCAATCGAAGACCGCTCCAAGAACCAATCACTGTTCCGATCGCCGTTGTCCTCGGATTTATTGTAATTGGAATAGCGGTATAAATCCGAGGACAAAAACGAGCGCTATCGCTTCTCCACTAGTGATTAGTTCTTTCCGCTAGGCGTGTGGAGAGAGATAGGTTCTCTTCGCTATGGCATGTAGGAAATGATTAGGTGCTCTTCGCTATGCTAAGTGGGAAATGTTTAGTTCTTTCCTCTAGGATATGGGACGCTATAAGTAATGTGTTATAAAGCGAGTAGTATAAAAGAAGGCAGGAACAAGCACCTGAGTGGGCGCTTATTCCTGCCTTCTTTTTGTTAACGGATCACTTTGAGATGTAAGCGGACATAAGATGCGCTAATGATAGGTTATTGGCGTTACAGCGAGATGATTGCTCGATTAGCCCACACTGTAATACTCCTTTTTTACATCCACTTACTTATCTTTTACTTACCCATTTTACCCAACGCTCACTGATCAGTGAGCGCAGCGTATGGACTAACTAAGCAGCGGAGAGGACAGTTGTTATGGAAAAGCGGTAGCGTTCGACCTTGTAGCGCGATTTATACCCCTTAGCTTATTCGGATAAATCGTACTACAAAAGTCGATTGGAGTAATGACTGTCATCGCAGCGGTCCTCGGAGCATCAAAACGCGTCTCACTGATCAGTTAGCCACCCGATTCGAGTTGCGGATAAGCTCTTGATTTTCCCACAGTAGCATCCTTAGATTTGATTTAGAACCTTGAATAACGAAATGAGGGACTTGATTCATTTTTGCAATTTCAATGCCTTCCCAAGTTGCACGATGCGATGTCGATGTCAAAATCATGAATAATGCTTGTGAACGACCAAGATCAGAGGCAATACGCTCCGGACGTTCACCACCATCGTGAACGAGCTCGGCACCAGTTGCTTTTACAACAGTTTCAAACCATTTACGTTGGCCACCAATAATGGTAATTGTACAATCTGTAAGGAAAGGCTCGAGTTTATGACGCGATGGTGAAGCGATCGATTCTTTTGGTTTATCTGATTTTTTGCGGGCCGGGTGAACATCTGTCATATCTCCATGTAATCGATATAGACGAGTTAATCGTGCAATATGTCCATCCTCAGCAACATTAAATGTACATGGATCGCCATGTCCTGGCTTCTGAATTTCTACATCCTTGAAATGAATTGGGAAGCGATTGTCCTCACTGTTGAGATCGATACAATACCATTTCAAATCTTTATCCTGATGTACGAACCCGTCATATTGATTAATTGGCGAGAAGTTATCATCACCCTGGAAAAGCAGTTCAATCGTATAGTGATTGTGTCTACCAGGATGAGCGGTCGGCGTGCATAGTACTTCTGCCTCATGCTGTAACTCTAGCTGCTGAACAAGTGATTCAGTAATATTGAAAATATCATTATTTTCGAGCGAAATATACCCTCCATGATCGCGGCGATAGAATGTACCATAAAGCATCGCACCTTGTTTTTCTGGTAACTCGATAGGTAACGTAGGGGTGTCCTGCTGTGTTGTTGCTACGATTGGAATTTGTGGCTGTTGAATAGCTATGGGCTCTTTCGCTTTGGCTATAGTTTGGGAAAATTGCTGATGATCAAGCTGGAAATTTTCGATGTTTTCAATAAGTTCAAGCGCAGCTCTTATTTTCTGGCGATAAAGTGCTCTCAGTTCAAGTTGAGGTGTCAATGATTGCTCTAAATCACGAATAAGAGTTTCATTGTATTGATCTAATTCTCGATGAAGACTAATGGTCGTTGTTGTTAATTGCTGATCCAAATTTAATGTGATCTTAGATGGTGCCGTTGCTTGTTCCTGTCTTTGTTGTGCTAAGTGCTGCCAATTAGTAGCTTGTTTTTTAGTTTCATCTAATTCTCTTTGTAAATGCTCTTGTAGTTGCGTAGACTTCTTAAACTCGTCGCAATATTGCTTCGTCTGTAATAATAATTGACTGCGTTCAATAAGCCATCGATCTTCTTCTTCTTTTCGTTTCTGAGTAATGTTATGCTGGGATCTTTCCATCCGTTCTACTTTTACTTCATACATATTTAGCTGCTCCTTTAGCTGCTCGGCTTGCAAGGTTAGCTTGTCCTGTTCTTGCTGTAATTGGCGATTTAATTTATCTTTTTGCACCCCAGAAAGCTCTAATTGTTGTCTCGTTGTAATTTCTTTACTGATTTTATCTTCTAGTACAGCTATCTTTTTTTCGTATTTATTTTGATCCTGCACAAGCGTTGGTACCGTGTTCGTTGTAGCCGCTACTTCTTGCGTGACGCTTTCGTTAATATAATGCGGATGTAATTTTTCTAATATCTGTAAACATAACTTTTCATTAATTTCTCGATCTTGGTGGTAATAAATAGTCCAATATACGCTCCAATAGCCATATGTAGCTACATGCTCTATTAAGTTTTCGTCAAGCTGTTCTAATGATGGTGTATCTATAATAATGAGACTCGTAATATAAATTAAAAGATGTTGCTTTGCCGTTATATCTGTGGAAGCTTTTTTAAGTACGATACTGAGTTTTTTAATAAATAAGAGGTCTGGCCATTTTCGTAAATCTTTTTTTGTAAATGGTAATTGTAAGGCAATGGCTAGCATTAATTTATCGTAATCACTTAATGTTCTAACAAACTGCATAAAATTGTGATGCGGAAACGCTCGATGGGTTTGTTTTTCGATAATCGTACGAAATACTTTAGAATGTTCATTACTTAAAACACTGTCATGACTTCCTCCTGCAATTGACTTCAGCTTCAATCGAGTTCACCCTTTCATCATAACCTTTTTAATAGCATTATCTTCAAAGAAGTTCGACATTTGCTATCTTTATTCCTTTAGGTCAATAGACTTAAAAAAGTTTGGACGAATGTAAAATCGTATTAGAAATTGTCGAGAGAAGTCAAATTTGCCTAAGAGTTATTATATTAATATAAAGGTAGAGAAAAGCAGCACAGATAATCTGCACTGCTTTCGGTAATTAAAAATTGAAATTGTCAGGATCTGGGCCAAAGCGTTTGTTCTCATTAAGCGCAGAAATTTGTGCTATTTCGTCACTTGTAAGCTCAAAGTCAAACACATTAGCATTTTCAACGAGACGCGCTGGCGTTATTGTCTTCGGAATAGTGATTACACCGTTTTGAATATCCCAACGCAATACAATTTGTGCTGCTGATTTATTATACTTTGTAGCGATATTCTGCAGCAATGGAATATCGAGATTACCTTGCATTAACGGACTCCAAGCTGTTACTTTTATATTATGCGAAGCGCAATATTGACGAAGCGGCTCTTGTGTAAGCAAAGGGTGGAATTCTACTTGATTAACCATCGGTGTAATCTCACTCATCGCAGCAATATCATCAAGATGATGGGTCTGGAAGTTACTTACTCCGATCGCACGTGCATAGCCTTTCGCATAAATCTCTTCTACCGCTTTCCATGTCTCGGTATATTTACCTTTTACAGGCCAATGGATAAGAAGTAGATCGACGATATCCATATTGAGCTTACTACGACTGTCATCGAAAGCTGCTAAAGCTTCTTGATAGCCTTGATCGCCATTCCGAATTTTTGTAGTAACGAAGATTTGCTCACGATTAACACCGCTAGCAGCAATGCCGCGACCGACGCCAGCTTCATTCCCATATCCTGCAGCTGTATCAATAGCACGATAGCCAGCTTCAATGGCTTGTCGGACTGTAATTTCAGCAACCTCATCAGTAACCTTCCAGACGCCGAGACCTAGAATAGGCATTTGTACACCATTTTGTAATACGACGTTGTTACTATTAATAATAGTCATTAATATCACTCCTCCTAAAATTGGTACACGAGTCTCGGACTTCCCAAGTTCGCTCCTTATTCGATGCTGACTAATCTACGTTAGCAGATCTTCGTTATCAAAGTCTGCTTGCTGAATTACCTAATTAAAATAAAGGTTCAACAAGTGGGCTTTCAGAACCGAGAAGAAGGAGGGTTACTTGAGGAAGGAGGACGCTCCTGTGTACGTAATTGGTACACGAGTCCCGGACTTCCCAAGTTCGCTCCTTAATCGATGCCAATTAATCTACGTTAGCAGA
>DXHF01000450.1 GCA_019113605.1 Candidatus Paenibacillus intestinavium | reverse complement strand
AGAAGCATTTAATGCACTTCTGAAAACGTTGGAAGAACCGCCTCCGCATGTTATATTCATATTAGCAACTACGGAACCACATAAGTTACCTGCTACAATTATTTCACGTCGTCAGCGTTTTGATTTCAGGCAAGTTTCAACTTCTGAACAGGTTGAAAGGCTACAAGAGATTTGTGCAGAAGAAGGTATTGAAGCAACGAATGACGCACTCGCTTATATTGCACGATTATCAGAGGGTGGTATGCGTGATGCGATTAGTTTGCTGGAACAAACTTCAGCTTTTGCTGATCGCAATATTACATTAGAATCTGCAATCGATGTTACCGGTGGTATTGCTGCTGAGCAGTTTTACCAATTAGCAGAAGCTATCAAGGAACGAGATGTATCCAAGATGCTGCCATTAGTTGAGGGGCTTATGCAAGGTGGTAAAAGTCCAGATAAGTGTATGGAAAACCTGATTTATTACTTCCGAGACTTATTAGTTTTGAAGCTTGCGCCACAAGGTAATGCAGTAACAGAGCGAATTGTAGATCACGAGAGATTTGTGCAAATGGCTCAAGGCTACAGCCCTGAATCATTATTTATTATGATTGAGACGTTGAATCATTATCAGCAAGAATTACGGCATGCAGCTCAGCCACAAACATTGTTGGAAGTTGCATTATTGAAGCTTTGCTCGACTTCGAAATCAAACAGCTCGGGTGCTCAAGATGGTGCTTCAGCTGCTAGTAGTCATGAGTTGGTAGAACTTCGCCAGCATGTTCAAAAATTAGAGGGGCAATTGGCTCAGTTAATGAAGCAGGGGGTGCAAGTGGCGCCAGCTACAGCGAATGCAACCGATCGAACGGCTCCGCGTAAATCATTTTCGAGTACGGGCGTTAATCGTCCAAAAGTTAAGCTAGATCAATACGTAGTTGCAGCTAGTTCACAAGAGACGAATCAAGCTCGTATGAACTGGAGTGATGTGTTAATGCGAGTGAAGGATCGTAAAGTGACGGTACATGCTTGGTTGAAAGATAGCGAACTAGTGTCTGCAGTAAATCAACAGTTGCTACTAACGTTCAAAAATGAAATCCATCGCGAAACAACAGAAAAGCCAACTCATCGAGAATTGATTGAACAAGTATCCCAAGAAGTACTAGGTAAGCCTTACCAATTGGTTACCGTCATGCTCAAGGACTGGCAAGCTGCTCTGGAAGGAACTTCACAATCTCCGACAGAAGCATTGGAGCTAGAGCCTGAGGATATTTCTATAAATGAATCCAAGCAACAACCGATCTGGATCGAGGAAGCAGTAAAGCTATTCGGTAAAGATCTAGTTGTGGTAACAGACAAATAATCTAATGAGGTGAATGTAATGAATAATATGAACCAAATGATGAAGCAAGTTAAAAAGATGCAAGCACAAATGCTTAAGGCGCAAGAAGAACTAGAAGGCAAAACAGTTGAAGGTAGTGCAGGTGGCGGTGTAGTAACCGTTACGATTAGTGGTCACAAAAAATTACTTAACATTGCAATTAGTCCCGAAGCAGTTGATCCAGAGGATATTGAAATGTTACAAGATCTTGTTGTGACTGCTGTTAATGATGCTCTTACTAAAGCGGAAGAACTAGCTAATCAGGATATGGGTAAATATACAGGCGGAATGAAGATCCCTGGTCTATTCTAATAGAGGTAGCTCAAAAAGTGGAATTTGATAACGATGGGTATGCTATTGTAGGCTATTCGACATCGAATATGAAACGAACTTGGAAAGTACGGTTCGCGTGTACGTAATCATGTACACTTGCGCTTCCGTCTTTCTCAAGTAACGCTCCATCTTCTCGATTCTGAAAATCCACTTTTTGAACCTCGATTTGAAAAGGTAGCTTCAAAAAGCGGACTTTGATAATGATGAGATGACTTGTAGCGTAGTCGCATCGAATATGAAGCTAATTTGGAAAGTGCGGTTCGCGTGTGCGTAATGACGTATACTTGCGCTTTCGACTTTCTTGGAAGATAAAAAACGAAAAGCCCACTTGTGATGATATTGTATCGCAAGTGGGCTTTAATTGACGAAGAGATACAGAGTGGATAAGAGTATCACTCTAGCTATTCTAGAAGGAGCTGTACCTATACGTGTATTATCCAGAGCCAATAGCCAAACTTATAGACTCCTTTACTCGTTTGCCTGGAATAGGTCCGAAGACGGCTGCGCGCTTAGCATTTCATGTGTTGCGTATGAAAGAGGATGAAGTGATTGATTTCGCTAAAGCTCTTGTCAGTGTGAAACGCAATTTGTTCTACTGTTCTATTTGTTGTAACATAACGGATACAGATCCTTGTCGCATTTGTCAGGATAAGAGTAGAAATAGTGAAATTATTTGTATCGTGCAAGAATCAAAAGATCTTATTGCAATGGAGCGAATGAAGGAATTTGACGGCTATTATCATGTATTACAGGGTGCGATTTCTCCGATGGAAGGAATTGGCCCTGAACAGATTAGAATTGCGGAGCTACTAAAGCGCCTAGGTGATGAGACTGTCCAGGAGCTGATCCTAGCGACCAATCCTAATATTGAAGGGGAAGCTACGGCGATGTATATTTCAAGATTAGTTAAACCTTTTGGTATTAAAGTAACTCGAATTGCTCATGGTCTGCCTGTCGGGGGAGACTTGGAATATGCAGATGAAGTAACGTTATCGAAGGCACTTGAAGGTCGCCGTGAATTATTCTAATTAATATATAATCTAAAAGTCGATATTTTTGTGATGTTATCACATGAATATCGACTTTTTTAGTTCTATTTTGATCCTGAGTAATATACATATGAATAAAGATTGTATATGAGGGGGAGAAGGATGAACAAGGATGTAGCAAGTAAATTAACGAGTCAATGGTACGAAAGTGATCCGATGAGTAAAGAGAAGTTTATTGAGGTAGACAAGCTTCGTATTGAAATTAAAGATTCGCTATTGCAGTGGAGATCTGCCGAACTACATTTTCAATATGCGTGTGGTCATGATGAAGTTGAATTAGCAATCTATTCATTAATGATGGCTGAACAGAAATATCGTATGTTGTTGAATAAGGCAAGAGATATTGATATTGATTGGTCGAAAGTGAAAGGATACCTGATATGAATCTATTATGGATGATTATATTTGCTGTCTCTAGTCTAGCACTTATTGTGGTGCTCTTGCGTAATCAATTATCGCGATTGAGCTTGAAAAAAGTTGTTGTACATTGGATAGTTGCGGCGACGGTATTGTTTCTAATGAATTATCTTGAAATTACTCAACCTTATGCCCTGCCGATTAATCCATTGACGATTGGTACTACCGCAGTACTAGGATTACCTGGTATAGCATTACTTATGGGGACGCAGTATCTAGTTGGATGAAAAAAATATATTGTAAAAACCGTGTAACAACGGGGGTTTTCGCGGTTTTCGACAAATAAATCTAAAAAAGTTTTAAAAAAGGGTTGCATTATAGTCTGCCCTTATGATATATTATTTCTTGTCGCCGCGAGAGATTGCGAGACACACGAAAAAACAAGACAAGCTTCAAACTTACATTATGTAACGAGAATCGTCTTGAATTTCTAACACGAAGCTAACATGAACGCAAGTTCATTGCATATCTTCCTTGAAGATTTCCCGAGCGAAAGCTCATCGAAAACTTCTTTGATCTTTGAAAACTGAACAACGAGTAAGAACTGCCATTACATTATTTCACCCCGTGAAATGATGTAATAACAAGCGAAACAAAATGAGCAAGTCAAACACCTTAATGGAGAGTTTGATCCTGGCTCAGGACGAACGCTGGCGGCGTGCCTAATACATGCAAGTCGAGCGGAGTTTGAAAGAAGCTTGCTTCTTTC
>DXHF01000449.1 GCA_019113605.1 Candidatus Paenibacillus intestinavium | reverse complement strand
TGAAAGCCCGTTTTTTAAACCTTCATTTTAAGGTATTTCAATTTATCTTTCATAAATCTTCAAAGCAAAGCTAAGAAGATTTTCAACGAAGTCAAACTAAATTATATTAGCGCAACGGAGCATAGCCACGATGTCCTTGACCGAACTTCAAATGGAGATTCAAAATGTCGCTTGTCAGCATCAAGAAGATGGCATGAAGCTAGTGACGCGAAGCGCGGAATGTACGTTATTGGTACATGGCTACTTGTGCTAGCGATGAATGCCAGCTTCGCCGCCGACTATGCTACGTCACCATAATCATCGTGATCACGAGCGATCACTTTTGAATTTCCTTTAAAAGGTTGGCCATTTCTATCGCTGTGATGGCAGACTCATACCCCTTATTGCCTGCTTTCGTGCCAGCTCGCTCAATCGCTTGCTCGATCGAATCAACAGTTAATACACCGAATACTGTTGGTACACCTGTTTTCAAAGCTACAGCAGAAACGCCTTTGGCTGCCTCATTACATACATAATCAAAGTGAGGTGTTGCACCGCGAATAACTGCACCTAATGTAATAACTGCATCATACTTTCCACTCTCAGCCATCTTCTGGGCAATAAGTGGAATCTCAAATGCTCCTGGAACCCATGCTACTTCAACTTCATGATCTTGCGCACCATGTCTTTTGAATCCATCTAATGCTCCAGCTAATAGCTTACTTGAAATAAATTCATTGAAACGTCCAACAACAACCCCGTATTTTAATCCTTCAGAAATTAAATTACCTTCATATACAAATGCCATCTTAATTTCCCCTCTCTATTCTAATGATTTTTTCTTATAAAAGCATTACTTTTATAAGATTTCGTTAAAATTTCAACATATGACCCAATTTATCTTTCTTCGTATGCAAATATTTTTCATTATCTTTATTATGCTCAAGCTGAATCGGGACACGCTCAACGACTTCTAGACCATAGCCCTCAAGCGCTTTAATTTTACGAGGATTATTGGTCAGCAAACGGATCTGTTTGACACCAAGATCTTTTAAGATTTGAGCACCAATGCCATACTCGCGCAAATCAGCAGCGAATCCAAGTTTAATATTAGCCTCAACAGTATCCAGTCCTTGCTCTTGCAATTCGTAAGCTTTCAGCTTATTAATGAGACCTATGCCCCGGCCCTCTTGCCGCATATATAATACGATCCCTGTACCTTCCTCATTCACACGACGGAGTGCCGCTTCAAGCTGAGGCCCACAATCACAACGATGAGAATGAAATACATCGCCGGTCAGACATTCGGAATGAACTCGCAGCAATACTGGCTTCGTAGAGTCGATCTCGCCTTTCACAAGGGCAATATGCTCCTTGTTATCAACTACATTAGTATATGCAACTGCGGTAAAGTCACCGAAATCTGTTGGCAGCTTACACGAAGCTTCACGAGTAATTAATTTTTCTGTATGACTGCGATATTCAATAAGCGACTTGATCGTAATTAATTTCAACTGATGTTTCTCCTTAAATACTTGGAGATCATCCATTCGGGACATACTACCATCTTCATTAATAATTTCGCAAATAAGAGCCGCTGGCTTTGCACCGCTTAATTTCGCCAAATCAATCCCAGCTTCTGTATGACCAGCCCGTTGCAGAACGCCTCCTGGTCTAGCAATAAGCGGGAAAATATGTCCCGGGCGACGAAAATCTGTAGATATTGCTTTATCATCAATCAATGCAAGGATAGTCATCGCTCGTTCATGTGCAGATATTCCAGTTGTTGTTGAGATATGATCAACGGATACCGTAAATGCTGTACCATGAAAATCAGTATTTTGTTTTACCATAGGAGGCAAATCAAGGGTTACTGCTCTTTCCTCAGTAATCGGTACGCAGACAAGCCCTCTCGCTTCAGTAATCATGAAATTAACAACCTCTGGTGTTACAAACTGGGCTAGGGCGATTAAATCCCCTTCATTCTCACGGTCTTCATCATCTACAACAATGATTGCTTTACCTTGTTTCAGATCTTCTAATGCAGATTCAATACTGTTAAACGAATCGGTATGTCCACTCATCGTCATTCCTCCTACAACTTTTCAGGTTCCTCATGAATATACTCCCTGCTTATGAAAAGTACGCCGGAAGTATAAGCTATAACTAACGATAATTACAAAAATCCATGTTCGGTCAAAAATGCACTCGATAAATTAGATTTTTGGGGCTTTTCTACATCTTTATTTTGAAAACGTAATAAATGCTCTACATATTTGCCAATAATATCTCCTTCCAGGTTCACCATATCGCCAGCAACTCGCTGCTGTAACGCTGTCTCGGCTAAAGTGTGGGGAATGACGGATACTTTTACAATACGTTGGTGAACACTAACTATCGTTAAACTAACACCGTCAATCGTTATTGAACCTTTTGGTAAAATATATTTAAGCAAGTCTCGATCCTCTACTTCAATCTCGAACACCACTGCGTTTCCGTCAATATATCGGGCTGCGATTGTTCCTGTTCCGTCAACATGCCCTTGTACAATATGACCGCCAAATCTACCACCAGCCATCATTGCGCGTTCTAGATTAACGGTACGTCCTATAGAAAGCTGTGATAATGAGCTTTTTCGAAATGTTTCGGGCATAACATCTGCAGTAAAATGATTTGCTTGAAACTTCGTTACTGTTAGGCAGACACCATTAACCGCGATACTGTCACCAACAGCAACGTCAGCCATAATCTTCTGGGCCGATATATTGATTTGCATAATTTCCCCATGCTTATAAATCCCTTTTATGAAGCCAATTTCCTCAATCAGTCCCGTAAACATAATCCTTTCATCCCTCCTCTCAACCTTCAGAGCTTCTATTTGATCATTATTCTATTGTTGCAGAATGATCGAAAATAAACAAAAAAACCCCGAACGGCAAAGGCCATCGGGGGTAGATTATGTAGAATTTTCTACGCTGAAAAAGCCTAGAGCTATGTGTCAAATTGACACAATGCTTCATAGACATCTTTTTCACGTATGCATCCCATAAAAAAGCGAATGCAAATATACCTTACATAATGAGGATACTCAAAAAGTATCGTTCATCATAAAGATATATCGAAGCTTCTCCTTCTCCCATCCAGACTTTACTGTCGGTTCTAGATTCACACTAGATCAGCCAATCCATTATGTTGCCATAATTAGATTGGGTCGCGGACTTACGCACCATGGAATGAAACTCATCTCAAAGCGCGATCACCGCCGGTTGGGAATTGCACCCTACCCCCGAAGGTTAGCTAACTACTATTCAATTGAATTTACTACAATATTATACTTCGTAAACTTCAACCGTCTCCATTTTAGAACCGTTAGATAATGCATCTACCAATTCCATACCAGAAACAACTTTACCAAAAACAGTATGTTGTCCATCCAAATGCGGTTGTGCTTGATAACAAATATAGAATTGGCTACCACCAGTATTGCGACCAGCATGTGCCATCGCGAGTGCGCCACGCTCATGTTTGTTAGGATTAATTTCACAGTTAATTGTGTAGCCTGGACCACCAGAACCACGACCGTCTGGGCAGCCACCTTGAGCTACGAAACCAGGGATAACACGGTGGTAAGTTAATCCGTTATAAAATCCATCAGTTGCAAGTTTTTCGAAGTTTGCAACAGTATTTGGAGCGTCTTGGTCGAATAAGTCGATTACAACTTCTCCACCTTCAGCTAATTTAATTTTTGCTTGTTTTGCCATTTTGACATCTACCTTCCTTCATAGAGATAACATTACGTTACCAATTTTGAGCCTATTTCGCAAGTGGAGATTTTTGCAGACGTGCAGGAACGACATCGTTACATACAATATTTTCCAAAGATTCACGTTTTACAACGAGATCCGCTTGACCATCCTTTACAAATACAACTGCTGGGCGACGAATCCGATTATAGTTGCTCGCCATGGCATAATTGTATGCACCTGTACAGAATACAGCTAGCAGATCACCACTTTTCGATGCTGGAAGATTAACATCCCAGATCAACATATCGCCGCTTTCACAGCATTTGCCCGCGATTGAAACCAACTCTGTAGCTTCTTCATTCGCACGATTAGCTAGTACAGCTTCATATTTAGATTGATATAGTGCTGGACGAGGATTATCCGTCATACCACCGTCAACCGCTACGTATTTACGAACACCAGGAATATTTTTGCTTGTACCAATTGTATACAAAGTTGTTCCGGCATCGCCAACCATACTACGGCCTGGTTCAGTCCAAATTTCTGGTAGAGCATAGTTAGCTTCCGTGAAATTAGTTATAATCGCATTGGCAATAGCATTGACATATTCACTTATTGGCAGCGGTGAATCACCTTCAACATAACGAATACCAAAGCCACCACCAACATTAATTACTGTGAATAAAATGTCTAACTCATCACGAATAGCTACGGCAAATTTCGTAACCTTTTCAACTGCCATTCGGAATCCTTCTACTTCAAAAATTTGCGATCCAATATGAGAATGAACACCCAATAGATTTAAGCTAGCTAGATCATTTGCTTGGATGACTGCTTCTCTTGCCGAACCATTTCCAAGATCAAAGCCAAACTTAGAATCTTCTTGACCTGTTGAAATATAGTCATGAGTATGTGCTTCAACACCTGGAGTAATACGCAGCAATACATTCACCTTTTTATTTTGTTGTGCAGCAAGATCATTAAGAACATGTAACTCAATAAAATTATCTACAACAAAGCAACCAATATCTGCTGCTAATGCCATATTGATCTCTTCTTCTGTTTTGTTATTTCCGTGGAAGTGAATACGGGAAGCCGGAAAACCCGCTTCAAGCGCTGTATATAATTCCCCATCAGAAACAACGTCAAGAGACAAGTTTTCTTGCTCTGCTAATATACACATCGCTTTTACTGAAAATGCTTTACTTGCATAAGCAACTTGGAACTTCAATCCTGTAGCAGTGAATGCATCTACATACTCACGCGCACGCTGTCTTACTAATGCCTCATCTACTATATATAGCGGAGTACCAAATTCACTTGCCAAATTGGCAACATCCACTCCACCAATCTCCAAGTGACCATAATTATTCACTTTAGTTGTACCGTGTAAATACATATATTCTCCTCTGCTTTCCTCTATCACTGCAAGATAGACCAATATTCTTTATTTCTCACAGTATAACCCATATCGTAAGCTTAAAGAAATGGATATTCACACATGAAGTTTGTATTTTTCAGTTGGTATCCTCATTCGGCATACGATCATATTGCTGTGGTCTCATAATATTCGGCCTGGTACGATTATACAACATTGGCTTCCGAATTAAAATATTGATGACCGCTTTTAGATCAAATGGAATAAACGGCCATAGATACGGGCGGTTTACGGAACGCTCCATAGAAAGTGCCACAATGATTAGTGTAATAGGGATGACTAGCCCCGCTAATCCAAATAACGAAACTGTCACAATTAATAGCAAGCGAATTAATCGGTTGGCGAGACCTAACTCATAGCTTGGTGTCGCGAACATGCCTACTGCAGCTATCGCCATATAAAGGATGACTTCATTGACGAAAAGGCCCGTTTGTACAGCGATATCTCCAATTAAAATAGCAGCAACGAGTGACATCGCAGTTGCGAGTGAAGTAGGTGTATGCACAGAAGCCATACGCAGTAGATCGACCCCAATTTCAGCTATTATAAATTGAACAACTATCGGAATTTCACCAGTCTCTTTGGGACCAACAAATGAAAGTATGTCTGGGAGATATTCTGGATGCAACACAAATAATAGCCATAGTGGTAATAATATTAACGACATCATTATGCCAATAAACCTAACCCAGCGTAAATAGGTTCCTACGAACGGAGTTTGACGGTTCTCCTCAGCATGCTGCATCAAATCCGCATATGTGGTAGGCATCGTCATTACACTTGGAGAAGTATCAACAAATACCGCTACAGCACCTTCTAGCAGGTGAGAAGCAACCGTATCTGGTCGTTCAGAATAACGCACGAGCGGAAACGGATTCCAAGCTCGATTAATCGTCACTTCTTCTAGTTGTTTATCCGCTAACGGCAGTCCATCAATACGAACAGCTTCAATTTTTTTCTTGATCGATGCTAATAGGCTTTTATCAACGATATCATCAATATAGGCTATACATACATCCGTCTTCGTTCTTGTACCAACCCGTAATAATTCGTAGCGAAGCATCGGATCTTTCAACCTTCTTCTTACGAGTGAAATATTAACCATCAACGTTTCATTGAAACCATCCCTGCTACCACGGACAACTTTCTCTAATGATGGCTCTGACAAACCACGCGCTGGAAAATTACGCACCTCAATAGATAAGGCGATTGGCTGATTGTCAATAAATAATGCACATTCACCGCCTAGTACACTCGCAATTAACAAGTTCCAATCTTCTTCCTTGCGTACTTGTGCTGATGGTACATAATATGTAAAAAAACTATGTAACGCATCGTATCCCAAATCCTTCGCTTCAAGAAACGTCAATCTTTTCAATATTTCGAGCATGATTGTGGAATTAACTAGTCCACTAACACAGAGCATTGCAATACGAGTATTGCCGATTGTCATCTCTCTAACAGATACATCAAAACTTTTTTTGTACCCAATTTCTTCTTCAAGTCGAATTAGAATTTCATCAATATTAGAAGGAATCGGCTCTACAGGTGCTGTCTGCTTCTGTCGCCTAACTTCACTAGAGTGATAGTGCTCACCTTCCCCATCCGATTGACTTTCTTCTTGTTCATCAAGCTGAGAAAAGGATTGATCCTGAATATCTTGATTATGATGATCTTGATTTTGCTGTAATTGATCTTGTTGAAACTCGTTAGGAGGTGAAGACTGTTCGTTTCCTCCTTGTTTTTGATGTTCCTCCTGATTTTCATAGGTCATTACTCTGCACTCCTTTGCTGTTGTTTTTTACCACTGGAAAACAAGCCAATCGAAAAATGAGCCTACGGTCTTCCCTATTACCATAGCCATCACTAAGGCAACCATAGCCCGTGACAAGCTTAGTCGCTTCGCAATAATCGGCAGGACATTCATCACTTCGGTTAACGCAGCTGCTAGCATACCTACAAACATGCCATTAAGCAGCCCTATAAATCCAATTAAAGGCGGTAGCGGTAAGTGAAGTTGGATATTCAAAAAATCTGTTAATGTAAAGTACAGCGCTCCGCTAATTAATGCCGTTTCAAACCAAATAGACAAGTGATAGCTATTCGTTAACTGCGCAAGTCTCGGAATAAGATCGAAAATAACGAGTAAGGCTACAAAGCTAGTTCCGACAACGACCCCACCAGAGAGTGCAAGAAACATAATAAAACCTATCTGTAAAAACTCAATCATATCCTTCCTCTCCTACCGAACTTTTCGCCTTATCTTGTCTATTTCTAATTTCCTCTGCAATAACATATGTATTGACATTCTCTTGATACATATACAATTCAACTTCGAGTGGATTAGGTTCCTCATTAAATTTTTTGCGGAAAATATGGTTGAAAAATATAATCATTCCGGCTCCAACTCCCACCGAATAAGGAATTTGAAACCACAATGGATGATCTTCACGTTTTCCTGTAATTAGCTCTACGATGCGAATATGCGTATCCTTCATGTTGACATCAGAATGAAAATTCATAAGCGCTAATCCAGATCCGAAAAATAGTAATAACCAACATACGACTAGTAATAAGTAGCGTGGT
>DXHF01000448.1 GCA_019113605.1 Candidatus Paenibacillus intestinavium | reverse complement strand
GAAGAAAGCAATTATTTGGGGTACAGTCGGTGCGCTTGCTATTCGAATAATCGCAACTTTACTTGTTGTGAAATTACTTGATCTGCCATGGTTGCACTTAGTAGGCGGATTACTGCTTATATGGATCGCCTTCAAGCTACTCGTCCAGGAGGATCAGCATGATAATATCAAGGCAGGAAGTACATTATGGAAATCGATTCAAACGATCATTATTGCAGACGCGGCAATGGGTTTAGATAATGTTATCGCAGTTGCAGGTGCTTCTCAAGGACATATGCCGTTAGTTGTCATTGGATTACTAATCAGTGTTCCAGTCATTGTATGGGGTAGTACATTGTTTATCAAATTAGTTGATCGTTACAAATGGATTATCTATCTCGGTGCTGCAGTATTAGCATACACTGCCGCTAATATGTTTATAGGTGAGCATAAATTCGATAGTCTGTTCACTGAAAATGTATGGCTACAATGGACAGTAAAAATCGTTCTAATCTGCGGAATTTTGGGATTAGGCTACATCGTGAATAAGCGCAATTCAAAGAATGAGACGTAAACTTCATAAACAAACTATACAAAAGAAGCGCTAAGAGAATGACTCCTAACGCTTCTTTTGTTGTTACCTATGTTCAATCGAACGCGAACATTAGAACCAATCTTCTTCCGACTGCTCAACTTGTCCATGCTCATGGTGACCCTCAGTCAAATTGAGGAGTACACTTTCCGTCTGCTCTACTGCTCGATTAATTAATTCATCAAGATCCGTTATCTGTTGCTCGACACGCTCGACGATACGCAAATTCGGATTAGTACTTGGCGATTTCGGTAAGAACAACGTACAGCAATCTTCAAATGGCAAGATCGATGTTTCGAACGTACCAATCTTGCGAGCGATCGTAATAATTTCTTGCTTATCCATCATAATACATGGCTTAATCATTGGTAATACAGTGGCACGCCCGATCACATTCATACTAGACAATGTTTGGCTTGCTACTTGTCCAAGACTTTCCCCTGTTACAATCCCGCCTGCATTCACATTGATCGCTAGATGCTCCGTAATACGCAGCATCGCGCGACGCATCAATGTAATCGTTAAGTTCTCTTGATTACTATGAGTGATGCGGGTTTGAATTTCTGTAAATGGTACAAGATGAAGACGAATAGGAACTCCACTATAATAGGACAATCGTCTTGCTAGCGTAATCACTTTATCAGTCGCTTGTTGACTTGTGAACGGGTAGCTATGGAAATGTACCGCTTCAAGCTCAAGACCTTTACGAAGCGCCATCCAGCCCGCTACAGGACTATCGATCCCACCAGAAAGGAGCAGCATCGCTTTGCCATTGGACCCATATGGGAAGCCACCAGCTGCTGCAATGTTTTCCCAATACAAGTACGTTGCTTCTTCTTGTATTTCGACCCCCAATTCCAATTCAGGATGATGAACATCTACTTTCATATCAGGATATTGCGGTAATATATGAGAACCGATCAAATGGTTCATCTCATGAGAACCGTGCACAAACTTTTTCCATGCCCGACGCGCATTAATTTTGAATGTAGCCGGAACAGTATCTAACGATTTCATTACCTCATCTGCTGCAGCTTTTATCGCTTCAAGCTCTGAAGGTACAGACAGGACTGGACTAACTGAAATAATTCCGAATAGATCCTTCAGACGTTCAATGACAGGCTGATGTGGAATTCCATTCAGAATAACATACAGTCTTCCGTACGTTCTCCAATACGTTACTTCAGGAAATTGTTTCATTGCTCGCTTCACTGATTTCAGCATTTTATCTTCAAATAGTTTACGATTGCGACCTTTCATCGTTAAGTCGCCATATCGTAATACAATACGGTCGTAGATCAATGGGTGTTGCCCCTCTCAAGATGTTTTAGTGACTGAATGATTTCATGAAGTGCATCGATTAATGTATCGATATGTGCCGTTGTATGTTCTTGTCCAAAGCTAATCCGAATCCCACCGGTTGCCTCACCTCTTGTTGCTCCTATCGCCATCAAAACACGACTTGGTTTATCATCTTTGGAAGAGCAAGCCGAACGAGTTGATGCTAAAATGTTACGTTGCTCCAACATATGAATAACGACTTCTGGCTTCATTCCCGGATATGAGAAATGAACAATATACGGGGATTGTGGTGCACCACCATTAAGCTTTAATTCTGGTATCAATTCAATCCGTTCGCGCAAATATGTCGCTAGTACTGATGCTTCATTGTAATGTTGCTCCAGTGACTCAATAGCTAATCGTAATGCTTTCGCACTAGCAACCATTGCAGCAACATTTTCAGTTCCTGCTCGCAAGTTATATTCTTGTGATCCACCTACTTGAAGTGGAGCTAATTGTATACCGTTACGGATATAGAGAAAACCTACGCCGCGAGGACCTCGCAATTTATGTGCTGAGGCACTTAATAAATCTATACCCCAGTCTTCAATATCAATATGGAGTTTACCAACACTTTGTACGGCATCAACATGGAATATTATTTTCGGATATTGCTTTAGCAATTGTCCAATCTGCGCAATCGGCTGTTCTGAGCCTAGCTCATTATTAACATGCATAACACTTACTAGAATAGTATCATCCGTGATCTGTTGTTTCAATTGATCGACAGATACATGGCCAGTAGCATCAACGGGTAGCTCCGTAATTGTGAATCCCTCTTGCCCGAGCTGTTGCATCGCTTCATGAACAGATGCATGCTCTATTGCTGACGTAATAATATGTTTTCCACGATTCGCATATTGACGAGCGACACCTTTAATCGCTAAATTATTAGATTCTGTGCCGCCAGAAGTAAATAGCCATTTGCCTTGCTTCGTATGCATTAAGCTAGTTAGTTGCTCACGTGCTTTCTCAATAAGTTTTGCCGCCGCTACGCCACCACTATGCAACGAAGACGGATTAGCATAATGTTTCGTCATGACCTCCATCATCGTACGCACGACATCCTCATGTGGAGGGGTAGATGCGCAATGGTCAAAATAAAGCATATGATGTAAACCTTCTTCCACTTTAATTAAATGTACAACCTACAATATACGATAAAAACGGGATATACGAAAGTGCCACTTTAGTTTCCTTTAAGTGGAACACGTATTCCCGTTTCTTATTACGCTTACGTTTGATGAACAGCATATTACGCCTTAGCTGACAATACTTTTCCGATATAACGTTGTGTTTCTTGCGGCAATAAAGACAATTTCTGTTGCAATTCAGCATCTGTTGCAATACCAAGACGATCAATGCGACCAGGCCCAGCATTATAAGCGGCAAGCGCAACCTGCTCATGCCCGTTGTATTTTTTAAGCAACATTGCAAGATAGCGTGTGCCACCCTCTACGTTTTGCTGTGGATCGTAAGAGTTCGTAACACCAAGCCCTCTTGCTGTTCCATCCATCAATTGCATTAGCCCTTTAGCCCCTGCTGATGATACTGCGCCAGCATTAAAATTCGACTCTGTTGCTATAACCGCTTCTATTAAAGATGCATCGACACCATACTTTTGTGATGCAGTTCCAATTAAAGCTGCATATTGAGAGCTACCATAGCTGCCTCCACCATAAATCGCATCAGGCGATGATGTAGAAACTCCACCGAGTACCGCACGAGCTTCTTGTTCGCCATATTGTTGAACATGACTCACTCCTGTTTGTGCTAAATACCTCCATACAAGATCATGATCTGCTTCCTCTGAAGCTTTCCCAAGTGCAGGGTCCCAAATTTTCGCTTCTTGCAATAATTCATCGAACTGCGATTTATTGCTAGCGTCCGTTTGAACTGTTTTACCTGTATAGAAATTAAGCTGTCTATTTATTTGCTGTTGCATCATAGCTTTTGTAGTATTAATCTCCATAACTATTTTTATCCTCCACTTTATGTCTCATAATTATTATATCGGCAGACCATTACATTCATTACATAGTGAAAACATATCAATTTAATTTATTATATCACAAACTACTTCATTGCATTTCCATTTCCTACAAGTTTAGAGTAATGACTTGCGTGTCTACTAATAATACCCAAAATAAAATTCAATATTACAGCAAAATGGCGAAAAACATAGCTATTCATACTGAAATGGTTTGATTTCTTGCCATTAATCAGACAATTGCGTTCCATACCCCTTAATAACTGCATAATCGAGTCTTTTCATAGTTGCTAACAATACCGCTTATTTTATATGATATAGTTTAAGAAGTAGTTCAATAATAAAAATATAATAGGAAAAGGATTGTGAACATTAGAAATGGACATAGGTCTCAAATTATTCATGATTGCATTACTGATTTTTTTAACTGCTTTCTTTGTAGCCGCAGAGTTTGCTATTGTACGCTTACGTTCAAGCCGCATTGATCAGTTAGTACTCGAAGGAAAGAAAGGAATTGCTTCAGTACAAAAAATTTCAAGCAATCTGGATGCATATTTATCTGCCTGTCAGCTAGGTATAACTTGTACCGCTTTAGGTCTGGGTTTCCTAGGTGAACCGACAGTAGCTGCCATCCTGTTACCATTGTTCCATGATTTAGGTATTAGTGAATCTGTTAGTCATCCCGTATCCATCGCAATTGCATTTATCGTTATAACATTTTTCCATGTAGTCGTAGGTGAATTAGCACCTAAAACTTGGGCTATTCAAAAAGCTGAACAAATTTCATTATTAACAGCTAAGCCTCTTATTATTTTCTATAAAGTATTGTATCCGTTCATCTGGGCTCTAAATGGTTCAGCTAATGCCCTTACTCGTCTATTCGGCTTGCATTCCGCGAATGAGCATGAAGATGCTCATAGTGAGGAAGAAATTCAAATTATTTTGAACGAAAGCTATCAAAGTGGAAAAATTAACAATACTGAATATGGTTATGTTAGTCGTATTTTCGCTTTTGATGAATTGCTAGCAAAAGAAATTATGGTTCCACGTACAGATATGGTATGTTTGTATACAAATAACTCGCTTGAAAAGAACTTTGAAGTCATTGAGCGTGAACAATATACTCGCTTCCCTGTAGCTATGGAAAGCAAAGATAATATCGTAGGTATGATTAATACTAAACAATTATTTCTTGAGCATCAAAAAACAAATCAATTTGATCTGAAATCATTAATCCATCCTGTACTAAGCGTATCAGAAGTAACACCAATCAAAATACTGTTGAAGCGTATGCAGTTAGAACGTGTTCATATCGCAATCTTAGTTGATGAGTACGGTGGTACATCAGGACTTATTACAATCGAAGATATCATTGAAGAAATTGTCGGTGAAATTCGTGATGAATTCGATGCCGATGAGCGTAAAGAAATTGAGCAGCTTGATGAAAACTGTTATCTGTTAGATGGCAAAGTGCTGCTTGACGAAATTCTTGAGCTTACCGGAGTAAGTTTTGAAGATGAAGAAGTAGAAACAATCGGTGGCTGGGTGTATAGCAAGATGCAAGATCCGAAGCTAGGTAAGTCACTTGAATTCGAAAACTTGAAATTCATCGTACGAGAAACAAGTAAAAATCGTATTCGGAAAATTGAAATGCAAATCGCAGTACCTGAGGAGCAATCTGAAGAACATACTGCATAATATAAAGAGCTTATTGGTATACTTATGTATACGCGATAAGCTCTTTTTTGTATCAATTATCAGATTAAATATTCGGAAAATTTAATCTTTATCAAAAGGGTTGATTTATGCCGTTAATTATGTGATAATACATTTTGTCTTTGAAAAACGATATGCCGTTGTAGCTCAACTGGTAGAGCAACTGACTTGTAATCAGTAGGTTGGGGGTTCAAGTCCTCTCGACGGCACCATCTTTTCTCAAATTCATATGCACATATTCGCCGTTGTAGCTCAACTGGTAGAGCAACTGACTTGTAATCAGTAGGTTGGGGGTTCAAGTCCTCTCGACGGCACCATCTTTTCTTAAA
>DXHF01000042.1 GCA_019113605.1 Candidatus Paenibacillus intestinavium | reverse complement strand
CATCAGTAGCTACTGATATAGACTGCCATTACTAAGCTTTTGCAAGCCTTCCATATCGACAATAACAATACCATTATTATTCTTTTGAATTAACCCTTGCTCAACGAACTTCTTAATGACACGATTCAGATGCCGATAGCTCGTCCCTAATAATTCCGAAATTTCAGTTAGCTTTGTCGTCTCTAGTTCACCACGTTTGAATTTCAGATGTTCTGTATTTTGCGCAATGGAGATCAAATAACTTGCAAAGCGGTTTTCAACAGATGTAAGTACATTTACACTTGCCGATAAAGAAATACTATTTAATTTATGAGCAACATGATCTAGTAAATATCTTAGAAATTGGGCATGCTTCATCTCATACCCTTGTAATGCTCGAAATGGAATCGCAATAACTGTCGATGTATTGATCGCTTCTGCAATCACAGTAGCTTGTTCACCATTAATAAGCTCCATATCGCCAATTAATGAGATCGGCTGGCAAAAGCGGAGTAGCAATGTACGTCCATTAGGTAACGCTGTAGATATTTTTAATTTACCTTCAACTTGAATATATAAATGCTGAAGCTGCTCACCGTTTTCTACTAGCAGCTCACCAGGCTGAAATTGCCGCAAACTCATCTGTGCAAAAGTTGTTTTATGAAATAGCTGTATCATATTATTTTCAGCTAACCATTGCCTTATCCGTAGCCGTTCCTCATCATAGGCCATATTTCGTTCCTCCTCTTAAAATTTGCAACCCGCTTCATTGCAAATAGCATATTGCATAATCGACAGCTTAAAGGACATATGTCCTTTTGTCTATTAATATTATTCCCTATAATATACAAGGGACATAAGAACAACCTTAATTATAACAGCATGAGGAAAAGGAATGAGTAGTTACATGAATATTAGAGTTATCGCATTAACGATTGCAGCTTTTGTTGTCGGATTAGTTGAGCTTATTATCGGAGGTATTCTTCCACAGATCGCTACAGATCTAGAAGTTAGTATTTCCTCCGCTGGCTTACTTATTACAGTATTTTCACTTGTATTTGCAATTGCAGGTCCGTTACTATTGAGCGCTACATCCAAGATCGAGCGCAAAAAACTTTTATTAGTTTCCTTAGTGATTTTCTTTGTTGGTACGATCGTTGCCTTTCTAGCACCTAATTACTTTGTGCTACTTATCGCTCGAATTATAAATGCCGCATCTGGCTCGTTAGTTATTGTACTCGCCTTAACTTTGTCGATTAAAGTTGTACCTAAGCACTATCAAGCTAGAGCGATTGGGTTTGTATCGATGGGAATTAGTTCATCAATCGTGATCGGTATTCCTGTTGGAGTATTAATTAGTGATTTCTGGAGCTGGCGTATTATCTTTCTTATCGCTTCTATTCTAACCGTCATTGCTTTCTTCATTATTGTCTTATTTATCGATAAAGTACCTGGTGGTAAAGTTATTACAATCCGTGAACAATTTCATGCCATTAAACAAATCAAAATCGCTTCAGCACATCTGATGATGATGTTCGCAATTGGTGCACACTATTTGTTCTATGCTTACTTAACTCCTTACGTTCAGCAATATTATGGATTAAATGCAAGTCAAGTTAGTATGATCTATTTCGCATTTGGATTCTCTGCTATTGCTGGAGGATTTTTGGGTGGTGTACTATCTGATAGGATCAATCCGCGGCGAGCTGTCGTGACGATTGTTACGATATTTCTAATAACGCTACTATTCATCTCATTGACGCGTGATAGCTTTTATCTCTTTATTCCATTACTTATTGTATGGGGAATTATGTCGTGGGCAGTATCACCACCACAACAAGCTTATCTTATTCAAACAAGTCCGCAAACTGGTGATATTCAGCAAAGTATTCATAACTCCGCACTCCAATTCGGAATTGCCGGGGGTTCAGCGCTAGGAGGCTTCCTTATCGATCGAACAGGTGATGTAACGATGAACAGCTGGGCAGCCTGCATCGTAATGGCAATTGCACTGGGACTAGCTATTTTCTCAACAACAAGACCAGTTGCAGCAGCTTGAACCCGCTAAGCTGAAAGCTACGCTACTTATTGTAGGCCATACGATTTATAGTTATTTATAACAAAAGGAGCTGCACTAGGTCATTTTACTAATGACTTGGGACAGCTCCTCTTATTTCTTATAGTAACCTATACATTTAGTTTGCGTTCAGCTAGCATTTCATAGATCGCGTGAGCAACGCCTGATTCAGTATTACGCTTTGTTGTATATGCTACTTGATTACGAATATGTTCCACAGCATTAGCCATCGCCACGCCTCTCCCTACTGATGTTAACATCGTAAGATCATTATAGCTGTCACCCATTGCCATAATCTCGGAGGAATCAATTCCTTTGCTCTTCGCATATTCTAAAACTGCATATCCTTTATGACCATTCAAATGATTCACTTCTAGATTTTCATGACCAGAGCTTGTAATCGCCAGTCCATCTAGTTCTCGTAATCTTGCATCTGCCTTAACAAGTCGATCCTCATAAGTTGCCAATGCAAATATTTTCAAAATAACAATATCATCATCTTCAAGTACAGTCTCAAATGAGTCTATAAATCTACAATTCTCATTGTGAACTCTTTCCTCGAACATCGTATTCATAATCTTTTCACGCTCATCTTCGGGCAGATCAGGTAATTCACCCAATGCAATATGACGAAATATTGCTCTACAACGATCTTCACTAAGACTGAATGCACCTTGATCAGTCATAAGCTCAAAATATATATCTTCTTCCAATAATATATTATGCACAATACGAACTTGTTCCTTAGATAATGGCTGACTTGCTATCAGATGACCTTCTATATCACGGGTTTCTGCTCCATTCAAACTTATAACTGGACAAGAAATTCCCGCTTCCTCTAGTATGGCAGTTACATTGGTGTAAGGTCGACCGGTCGCGATAACAAATTCAATACCTTGCTGCTGCGCTTCTAAAATTGCCTGCTTATTTTCCTCACTAATGCGCCAAGTTTGATTCAACAATGTTCCATCCATATCCGAAACTATTAATTTCATTCCGCTCCCCCGTTCGTTGTTGTCATTAATCTATCTCATTACTTATAGGCCATTATATACGATATTTGCAAGAGATTGGTCATCTCTATGTAAATTAGTATTAGTGAACTACTTCATCACCATCTTCGTGCAACGAAAAAACCGTTCTATGCAGCTCAATCACAGCGCACAAAACGGTTAATATCTTTCCAAATTCGCTTCAGATGAGATGTCGAATACACTACTTTAGCAGCCTCTTCATTATCAAAGTCCAATTTTTCAACTTCCACTTTCTAATAAAGGTTGAAAAATTGGGCTTTAAGAATCGAGCAGGTGAAGTGTTACTTGAGAAAGGCGGAAGCGCAAGTGTACATCATTACGTACACGCGAACCGTACTTTCCAAGTTCGCTTCAGATGCGATGTCGACTAAACTTCTAAGTCAATCATCGTTATCAAAGTCCAATTTTTCAACTTCCATACTTATTGAGCGTAGTCACCAGTGTAATTCACTAACGACGCATCCGACACCCCTTCAAGCTCCGCAATCGTTTGGAGGAATGAAGTGTTATCATCTTTTAATTTAATCTCATAAGTAACCTCTGTGTAGCCTTTACGTACCGTTTTAGACTTCAATTTACCGCTTAATTTTCTCATTTCTGTACGTAATTCAGCAGTTGCTATGTCAGAATGACGGATAATCAACAGATATGCTTCCTCGCGAATCTTCTTTTTACTTAACCAATAAATAACAAGACCAATAATTAATGATCCGCCAATCGCTAGCGGATAGATTTTGGCACCGACAGCAATACCAACAGAGATGGACCAGAACATATAGACGATATCAAGGGGGTCCTTCACGGCAGTACGGAAACGCACAATACTTAGTGCACCAACCATACCTAATGATAATACGATATTCGTGCTAATCGTCATAATAATAAGTGCAGTAATCATTGTCATAAGTACGAACGATACATTGTAATTGTAGCTATACACGACACCACGAAAAGATTTGCGATATATGGAATAAATAAACATTCCTAATAGAAATGAAAGCAATAATCCTAATACCATATCGAAATAGGATACTGAACGGAAGTTCTCTAGTGTAATTACACTTTGTTTAATAATATCATTGAAATTCATTTTTTTCCTCCGACTCTTATGC
>DXHF01000003.1 GCA_019113605.1 Candidatus Paenibacillus intestinavium | reverse complement strand
TCTTTTTTGTTACTAGGCAAAATAAAACATCCTTCCTTTTAAGAGCATAACGTTGATTATATAGGAGCGATTTTCTTTTCATAAGTGACGTTTTTGTGAATTTTAGGAATTAAATATTTTGTTGGCATTTAACGGTAGTTACTACCATGACAACACCAACGTATTGAGCTATACTTAGAAACGTTATAAACACCCTTCAAATTTTACTTTTCAGCCGAGAACACTTGTGACTTCAGTTATGAGAGGTTCGAAGAAAGGGGTTTTTGTTATAATTAAATTACATAATGTTAGTAAAAATTACGCTCAGTTTCAGGCGATTAAACCTATATCTTTAACGATATCTAAAGGTGAAATATATGGAATTATTGGAGCTAGCGGAGCAGGAAAATCGACCTTGCTGCGGCTTATCAATTTGTTGGAAGTTCCAGATCAAGGTGAAGTGGAGGTTAATGGTCAGCAGCTAACACGTTTGAACAGTGATAAGCTGAGGCAAGCACGGAAATCAATCGGGATGATCTTTCAGCATTTCAACTTAGTTGCCAATAAAACAGTTTATAATAATGTAGCAGTGGCCTTACAATTGGCAAATTATCCAAAGGAAGAACGCCGAAGCCGCGTGTTGGAGTGTCTACAATTTGTTGGTTTGGAAAGCTATATGGATAAATATCCTGCACAGTTGAGTGGTGGACAAAAGCAGCGAGTAGCTATTGCTAGAGCATTGGCGAATAAGCCACAGCTACTACTATGTGATGAACCAACCTCGTCTCTCGATCCGAATACAACGGCTGAAATATTAGCAGTACTAGAAAATATTAATAAGCAGCTCGGAGTGACAATCGTTATCGTTAGCCATGAGATGGATGTCATTCGTAGTATTTGTCATCGCGTAGCTGTTATGGCGGATGGAGAAATCTATGACACCGTAGTGATCCAGCCTAAAGGGATTCACAATATAGACCATAGCGCTGAAAGCTTTGTGAAGCAGCTAACAAAGGATGGTGCGAGCGACCATGCCTGAAGTTATAGTGCAATATCAAGCGGAAATAATCAAAGCTCTCGGTGAAACCTTTGTCATGGTTGGTGCTTCCATTGTGGCTGCGGTGCTGATCGGATTGCCTGTTGGTACGTTTCTGTTTCTCTGCAGGAAAGAGCAAATGCTAGCGCACCGATTTACCTCTCATCTATTAAATTTGTTAGTCAACACGATACGTTCGTTTCCGTTTTTATTGCTGGTTGTTTTTCTTATCCCATTTACAAGATTAATTGTTGGGACTGCAATTGGGACTACAGCCGCAACTGTGCCGTTAGCGATTATAGCGATTGCCCACTATTCGCGCTTAGTCGAGCAATCTTTGCTTGATGTACCTAAAGGAGTGCTCGAAGCGGCAATTTCAATGGGAGCATCGGTTAAAGATGTTATTTTCAAGTTTCTGTATGTGGAGGCGCGCTCTGGACTTGTGCTCGGATTAACGACATCGATTATTAGTTTTATTTCATACTCGACGATTATGGGTGTTGTTGGCGGTGGCGGTATAGGGGATTTTGCGATTCGATATGGTTATCAGCAGTTCAAAACAGACTTGATGCTCTATGTTATTATTATTATAGTTATACTGGTACAGCTAATCCAATGGATTGGGGCAACTGTAGCCAAAAAAATAGATAAAAGATAGATAAGAGCTTATGCTTTCGAAGTAACTTTTTGTTACCGAAGAGGCAGATTTTGAAAGTACACAAAAAGTTTAGTTTATGCTTTCGAAGTAACTTTTTGTTAACGAAGAAGCAGATTTTGAAAGTACACAAAAGTTTTAAGGAGAGAGACATCATGAAAAAAATGCTGTTAATGTTTACGATACTTACGTTTATTGTAGCTGGTTGTGGTCAGGCGAACGAAGGTAATAAAGCGAATGAAGTCAATAGTGGTGGAAATGCGCAAGGGGAAACGGAAGTAACATTGAAGGTTGCTTCATTAATTGCTCCAATGACAGAAATTCTCGAGCTTGCTAAACCGAAGCTAGCGGAGCAAGGAATTAAGCTTGAAGTTGTTGTGCTAGGTGACAATGTTCAGCCTAATAGCGCTCTTGCAGCAAAAGAAGTGGATGCGAATTTCTTTCAACATGTTCCGTATATGGAGGAATTCAATAGAAACAAAGATTCAGAGCTAGTTCCTGTTACGCCAATATATTTTGCCAACTATGGTGTATATGCTAAATCGTACAAATCTATGGATGAATTACCTGAAGGTGCGGTTATTGCTATAGCGAATGATGTATCCAATGTGGATCGTTCATTGGCGATGCTAGCCCAGAATGATGTTATTACACTGAAAGAAAAGACGGGTACTTATTATACACAAGCAGATATTATCGACAACCCGAAAAAATATAAGTTCGAAGAAATTGATTTGTTAATGCTAGCGAGAATGTACGATGACGCAGATGCAGTCGTTATGACACCAGCTTATGCTGCGCCGCTTAACTTAACGCCGAAGAGTGATGCTCTACTTACGGAAGGCATCGAAAATGATTTTGCTATTACGTTAGTTGCACGCAAAGATAATGTCGACTCTGAGCCGATTCAAAAGCTAGCTGAAGCGATGACAAGCCCAGAAATCAGCAAGTTTTTAGAAGGAAATTATAGTGAAACGGCAATTCCAGCGTTTTAATTGAGTGAGGGCTATTCTAGTTGAGGTACACAACTAAGAATAGTCCTTTTTTGTGCGTGATGATGCTAATACACGTATATAACAAACAGAGCTGACCTTCAATGAAGAACAGCTCTGTTTCACTTTATGTTGTTATAGTAACTACGATGCTGTAAGGTACTCTAAATCGTTTACTTCTACATTAGGATCTAACCATGCTTTAATAGCTAATTGTAGTGTCTCTAAGCTACTGTCTCTGGGCATATAATAATATGTTCCGTTAATTCTTTCATCATAGCCATCTACCATGTAGCTAGATATTTCAGGGGTGGACTTTACTAATGCTTCTGCCCAATTCATTATATCCTCTGCCTTCATATTTGTTTTGAAATTTTCTCCACCTATTTGAATAAGATCATCTATTTTGGATAGATTTCCCATATTCATCATTTCCTTAATCATCGCACCAATAAAAATTCGTTGTCTTTCCGTTCGCTTGAAGTCAGAATCTTCACGATAGCGAACATAGTTAAGGGCATCAGTGCCAAAGTATTCAGGCTTATTTGCTTCAATTGTAAATTTCTCGTGATCCCTGCCCTTATTAACAATATCCTTTGTAATAGGAAGCTTTACTCCTCCTATCGTGTCTACCACATCTTTCAGTCCATTAAAGTTAATTGTAGCGTAGTAATGGGCAGGATTCCCCAAAAACTGCTCGATCGTTTCGATGCTCATTTTTGCACCACCATAGGCGAAGGCGGCATTTACTTTATCCTTGTATTTCCTTCCTACAATATCTACACGGGTATCTCTCGGTATTGAAATGAGCAACAATTTACTATCCTTTGGTCGAACTACAGCGTAAATTAAAGCATCAGATCGCCCAGTTTCCTGCTCTCTTTGATCAACGCCTAGTAATAATAATGAAAATGGTTCCTTATCTTTAATTGCTATCGCTGGCTCAACATTATCTATCGGGACATAAGCTTCCTCGAATGCTTTACCGATCTCTTTGGAGTACAATGCTTTAAATAAATAAAGGGCAATTTGATTTTTGAATGCTAACCCACATATTACAGCGATACTTATGACTACCAAGCTTATATATAGTATGATTTTTTTGCGTTTCTTTTTATTGATATGAGTTAAAGTTCTTGAAGTAGTTTTGTTGGGTTTGTTAGTTGACTGCTTTACACTACTCAATCTTTTCACCGCTTCCTGTTTAATTTAAGACGTATAGTAATTATTAAAGGTTGCATTGCATATGTAAACGATAAAACCTAGTATAACGAAAGAGGAAGATAAACCTCCTATTCGGATGATTTACCTTCCTCTTTTTATATGTATTATCATCTAATTAATTAATCTAACAAAATAAATTTAACAAGAATGTTAGAATTAATGAATATGCTCTTACGTTAACAGTTCTTGAAGCGCATTTTCAAGTGTTGGATAAGAGAAGAAAAAGCCATGCTCTAATAATGAACTTGGTAGAATTGTTTGACCTTCCAATATGAGAATGCTCATTTCTCCTAATAGAAGCTGTAACATAAATGCAGGAACAGGCATCCAGTGTGGTCGGTGTAGCACTTTCCCAATCATTTGACCGAACACTTTCATATTTACAGGATTAGGTGCTGTAAAGTTGACAGGACCTACAATGGAAGGATTGGATATACAATAAAGCGCTGCACGAACGACATCATCGATATGTATCCAAGATAACATTTGCTTGCCACTTCCAATAGTACCTCCACCGTACAACTTATAAGGTAGTACCATACGAGGGAGTGCACCTTCGTGCTCACCTAGAATGACGCCAAAACGCATCAAAACGGTTCGTATTCCGCTATTGCTTGCTTCTTGTTCCCATTGATCGACGGTGTCGGATAGGAAGTCTGACGGTTTCATCTGTTGTTGTTCTGTGAACGTTTCGGTATGAGAAGTACCGTAATAACCAACAGCACTAGCATTAAGTAAAACGCTCGGTTTATGTTGTAAAACTGCAATAATTCGATTAATTTCCTTTGTTGCTGAGAGTCGACTATTTAAAATTCTGCTTTTTCTTGCAGTTGACCAGCGGCCGCTATTCAGCGACTCTCCTGCAAGATTAATAATAGCCTCAACACCCTCTAATTGTAGCTCTGGTTGATCTCTGCCATTAAGCCAATTGACATAGGTGACACCTTCCATAGGAGAATAAGGCTTCGTATTGCGTGTAAGGATGAATACCTCATGTTGATGTTCTAGAAGATGTGATTGAAGTGCTTTTCCGACAAAACCATTTCCACCAGCAATTGCAATTTTCATGGTTTTCTCCTCCTTGTATAGATGAGATACACATTATGAACATTATAGTACATATTGACATAATAAATTACAAAAAGACTAGCGAGTATAAATAGGAATTTAAGATGAATACAGTACAGTTAAATACTACCACATATGATATGTTTGAATTGACTTAACAAACGTTTATTTTATTTCAGACAGGACTAAATCATTGATAAAAAAAGATGCTCCTAGCATTGATGTAGTATCAGAGCAAGTAAGCGAATATCTTCGTATACTTCCAGAACAAGATGTGAGACTCTCTGTGGAAGTTTGTGTACATAATAACCAATTAGCTATCTCGTTCATGAAGACGTTGTAAAGGGGCGATTGGCTCCACCGAACGTATGCGAAGAAATGTCAATGTGCGCGATGGATGAGCGCCATCCGCAGAATTAGAATCTTGACTAGTCAATTTGAACTTAAAACGCTTTTATAATCTAAATGCACACGAATGACGAATATCGGAAAGACGTATGAATAAAGCCATTGCCGCAGGACTACTACAAGGCAAAGGAAACGGAATCTTCGATTCTGCTTCTGACACTAACCGCGCCGAAACCGCGCAAGCCATCTTGAACTTGTTCAATAAGCTATAAGATGGAATAGAACGATTAAGAGTCTGTTAATCCGCTTAGGTGGGTTAATAGGCTCTTTATTTTGTAAAGAATTCCTTAGTGAGTTGGTTTCTAAATATTATATTTGGAATTATCATACGACGCATGTAATTATGAAACAACAAAGCGAGTCCGGATGTATTCAGATGTATCGGGGCTTTTTAAGTTTAGGGGGATCAATATTTACGTTCAATCGATGAACGCATAAACGGCTAAAGAACATGTATAGCACGGCCTGAGTTAGGTATTCGGATAAAAAGTAGATAGATATTTTTCGTAACCAAAATTTTTTTTGCATAATAATCGTCTACACTCGCAACCGATCTCTACCTTGGAATAATTTTAGCAATGGTATATTTAAGGAGGATATATATTCACCATAGACGGTATGTAATGTTGGTGGAGAATTGGGAGCATCACGATAATGCGGAAGTAATCGACCAGCCCATTTTGAATGCGGTTACATCCGGTTATTTTTTACGAAGGCGGTGATGTATATGGCGCAGTACTTAATTAACAGTCTTAATTTTTCGTGAAATAGTGTTTTGTGAAGCTATCATTTTAGAAATCATCTCTATTTTATTATTATCATTTTATCAATAAGGAGAATGAACATACCCATGAAACAAAAAAATCAACTGCACCGTAAACGTTTCCTTAGTCTGCTTCTCACTTTGGTGCTAATGGCTTCGGTCTTTACCATGCCGAAAGCCCAGGCCGAATCTTCAACTGATGTGCCGATAACGGCGGCGTCCGCCATCCCGGAAAGTATCCGTGATGGCGTTATACTGCACGCCTTTGACTGGAATTTAAATGTCATAGAGCAAAACCTACAGGCCATCGCTGACGCTGGGTACACGGCGATACAGACGTCGCCTATCATGGGTGTCGGTTCTGGAGCTCAATGGTATGCTGCCTATCAACCCAGAAACATGGTCGCTGGGGGCAAAGACAATAGATACGGCGACAGGGAAGCGTTTGTCAGCCTGACCGCTGCCGCCGAAGCACTTGGCATCAAAGTTATCGTCGACGTGGTGCCTAATCATATGGGCAGCGCCGACAACTCACATGCCCCGTGGAGTGATAATACATATTTCCACAATGTGAGCGGGAGCGTAGGATATAATGACCGTTTTCTTCTGACCCAACCGGAAATGATCGGCGGACTGAGGGACCTGGACACGCACTCTGCTTTTGTTCAAGAATCCTACATCACGTATTTAAAGGACATGATTGATGCTGGTGCGAGCGGCTTCCGCTATGACGCGATCAAGCACATCGAGCTAGACGACGACGTGCCTTCTCCGGCGAGCATTGCGGCGAGCGCAACGAATGCTAGATATCCCGATGTGGAGTTCAAAAGCGATTATGTGAAAAATGTGACAGGCGCCGCCAAAGCCTACTTTGAGGAGAAGGGCAAGGAGAACTTCCAATACGGCGAGGTGCTGCAGGGGGGAGACCCTAACAACGACAGGGTTGCCGGCTATGCCAAGTATATCGACCTAACCGCGTCCATGTACGGGCATCATGTACGTGGCGTTCTCGAGGTAGGGAATATTGGACGTATTGACAAATGGGAGGATTACGCCGCCGAGGGTCTGACGGCCGATCAACTGGTACCTTGGGTGGAATCCCATGACACCTACAACAACGAAGGAGAGTCTCTGAGCTTCAGCCCGAAGCAAATCAGACAGGGCTGGGCTATGATTGCGGCACGCAAGGACGCCTCACCCCTCTTCTTTGCTCGTAATATTAACGCCGATGGGAGCCAGAGAACTAGTGTACGGACCGCAGACAACGTAGACAATAATCGGCCTCAGTGGAGCCATCCTGAAGTCGTAGCTATCAACAAGTTCCACAACGCTATGGCGGGACGGGACGAGAATTTGGTAAGTCTCGGTAACAATGCGGTCATGATCGAGCGCGGCACAATCGCGGACGGTGGCGGCGCAGTACTACTTAACACCAGTACAACCGACCGTGCTCTGGGCAGTGTTCCGGTGAATTTCTTGAAGGATGGCTTCTATATTAACGCACTGAATCCGACCAACGTCTTTACTGTATCAAACGGTAGGATTAGTGGGGTTATACCCGGCAATCCTGCAAAAATATCGAACACCGACACTAGCACGAACCCTGGCATTGTAGTTCTAATAGACAGGGAGGATGCCAATCCCGCCATACTGGCCGCATTGCCGAGCAATGACGATGTAATCGCTGGGAATAACTTTACCGGCAATGAGCTCCAACTCAGAATGTCGGCTGTCAATGTGACCAATGCCATGTACGCTATTAACAACGGCGACGCTGTAGAGTTTGAGGATGACGAGATCATCATCGTGGAGGCTAACTACAACGGTCCGATCACCGTCACGTTGGTGGGTCAGGTCGTCGGGGGGGATTGGATCACCAGAGAATTTACTTACACTTGGGTTGAGTCTGAAGAAGTGGTCGCCCCGCCGATCGAAGAGCCAACACACGTCAACGTGTATTTCTCCATCAACCGTAATTCGGATTTCCAAGCATGGAGTAATAACAGTCTCGGAGTGAGGGTTTACACTTATAACCCAGAGCTGTTTGGCGGATGGCCTGGTGGCACGATGACGAGAATGAAATACGATGGCGTTGACACCCATTGGTACAAGATTGTAATGCCTCGGGCTGCCGTAGGCGGGATCATATTCAATAATCAAAATGGACAACAAACCGGTCAACCGGCGATTAGCGCTTCAATGCTTAATAATGAGCAATTATATTTCTATGGCACCGGAGCTTCAAACTATGGTATCAACACTGGCGCTAACTGGGATACGGCCTTTGCAGCAGGCAACAATATTGGCTTTACAGCCAGTAGCGTAATCCCTCCGGGACGCAATGGCGTGATCTTTAATACGTCGGGCGGTAGCTCGGTCGACAATCAATATGTCCGGGAAGGAGAAAAAGCGACTCGGCCGATAACTGACCCGAATCGCAGCGGTTATCTCTTCGACGGAAGATGGTACACTGATTTGGATTTCGAGAACGAGTATAATTACGATACTCCCGTGGTCAGCAATCTCGGCGACGATCATATTTATGCGCTGACTCTCTACGCTGGATGGATTGAGCTGGACGACGACAAATTCCTGGTCGAGTTTGATTCTCAGGGCGGCAGTCCAGTCATGTCGATTCCCAACGTGGTGGGTGAAACCAACATCACTGAACCAGAACAACCAGTCAAGAACGGTTATGCTTTCGCTGGATGGTTCAAGGATTCGGACTACGCAAATGAGTGGAACTTTGACTCTGACATCGTAACGGCACCGACAAAACTCTTTGCGAAGTGGGAGATTGTATCTTACAACATCATCTATATGGACGGTGGAGCACTCGTGGACATGTCGGGCAGCGTACCCGACAACTATAATGTTGAAACGGCGACGTTTAGCCTGAATGCACCGAGTCCTAAGGATGGCTATACCTTTAATGGATGGTTTACCGACCCGCAATTCTTGCCGAGCTCAAAGCTTACCAGTGTTGCAGTTAACTCCGTCGGTGATTTGATCCTTTACGCCCGCTTTACGGCGAATACCTACAGTATTACGTTGGATCCTCAGAGTGGGTCAGGCGGTACCACAATCGTATCGGTTATCTACGGCGGCAAACTGCCACTGGGAATTACCCATCCAGAAAGATCAGGATATAATTTCCAAGGATACTACGCAGATGCTGACGGAGAGGGCCAACAGTATTACAACAGTAACGGCGTCAGAGAATTTAAGGACGAGTGGTCGACTGCGTCAGGCAGCACCTTCTACGCTCACTGGATTGCTACTGAAGGTGATCCGGACATTGCTGCCGTAACAGCGGCAACAGCAGCTCTCGAAGTGGGTTACACGGCAGGTAACAATGCCGCTAATGTCACACAAAACGTAACACTGAGGGCAACAGGCTTAGATGATGTTACAGTTTTATGGTCAAGTGATAATCCTGGGATCATTAGTACAAATGGCGTCGTTGTTCGTCCATTAGCAGATGTGGCAGATGCGACGGTTACCTTGACTGCAACATTAACGAAAGGTCAAGTGACGGATACGAAAACCTTTACGGTAATCGTCAGGTCGATGGAAATCGAGGCTATATCTGTTGAAACGCTCAATATTAGTGGTCATGATGCGATCACAGCAAAAGGCGGAACACTGCAACTAACAGCAGACGTGCTACCAGCAGATGCAACGAACAAAACGGTGGTCTGGTCTGTTGAGAATGGAACAGGAAGCGCAACGATCAATGAGTCGGGTCTGTTAACTGCTGTAAGCAACGGCACAGTAACGGTAGTCGCAACGGCAGCCGACGGTTCGGGCATCGTGGGGACGAAGTCGATTACGATTAGCGGCCAGACAACAAGCAATCCAGGGCCAACTAATCCTCCTAGCAATCCAGAACCATCGACACCAGCGCCAACAGATGTCATTAAGGATGGAGACAAAGCGATTGTTGAGCTTGACAGTGATATCACGTCAAAGTCGATTCCTGTACAGGATATCGGTGGACTATCTCTGCAGGTAAAAGCAGCGAACACGGTTCTAACTATTCAAGCGAATGCACTGAAGCAATGGCTGACTGCGGCGGGGAATCCTTCTGGGGCAAATATTGAAGTAACCGTTGCGCCAGTGACTGCTCGAGATATCGCAAATGCTCCAGCTACAGGTGGTCAAGCGCATGTGGAAGTTGCAGGCGTTATTTACGACATTACGATTAAGTTGAAACATAATAACCAAGTAACCGACATTAGTAATGTTGAAAGCGGAATTGAACTCTCCTTGCCTTATAACCATGAGGCTGATGTAGATCTGCTGGGTATCTATTATTACAATCAAGTAAGCAAAGAATGGGAATACGTTGGAGGCAGCGTAGACGCTAACAAGAATACCGTGACGGTTACTCTTGAGCATCTAGGCAAATATGCGGTGCTGGAATACACGAAATCATTCGCTGATGTTCCTTCGAATCACTGGGTTGCTCGGACGCTGGAAGTATTAGCGGCGAAGCACATCATTAACGGCACAAGCGATACGCACTTCACACCCAATGGACAAACAACTCGCGCTGAATTCACAGCCTTGCTTGTTCGGGTTCTAGGCTTAACAAATGCTGCAAGCACAGTTCCATTCGACGATGTTCAATCGAGTCAATGGTATGCGCAGGAAGTCGCGATCGCTTATGAAGCGGGGCTTGTCTCAGGGGTATCGGAGCACACATTCGATCCAAACGCGAAAATCACCCGTGAACAGATGGCGGTACTGCTCGTTCGCGCCTATGAGTACAAGAACAGCGTCATTGCAGCGACTGGTCAAGAAACAGCGGGTCTCAAGGATGGTTCAACCATCTCTTCATGGGCAGTAGAAGAAGTGAATAAAGCCATTGCGGCAGGACTACTACAAGGCAAAGGAAACGGAATCTTCGATTCTGCTTCTGACGCCAACCGCGCCGAAACCGCGCAAGCCATCTTGAACTTGTTCAATAGGCTATAAAATGTAAAAAACGTTAGTTTAAGAAACCTCAGCTCATTTAACAGAGTTGAGGTTTTTTATTATGCCGTTTGTCGGTATTCGTTAGACGATAAACCATCTAAACATTCTATACTCATGAGACATATACTTATTTTGTCATGCTTCTTTGAGGCAACGATAGATATGTATATAAAAGATGGGTAGATAAATTTTACAAGGTAATTATATTTCGTGGAATATTCAACCTTCTTTAATAACATACTCTATCCTAGATAGTTTTTAGTAATGATATATTTAAGAGGATAATGAGAAAAGGAAAAGAGAGTGTATACATATATTTGTAAGCATAATCATTTTTAGTGATAAAAGCGCGTTAATCAATCGATGTTAGTAAAGAAGCATGGTATGCTGATTATGTCAATGCTGCTTATAAAGCTCAATTGAAATTATAATGATAAAATCCGTATGAAAAGGGGGGAGAATCAATGATGTTTAAGTTTATTATCAATAAGTATAGAAAAATAACATTTAAGAAAAGAATAATTGCAATATTAATTGTTAGCATGTTAATTCCATTTATCTGTCTAGGTTGGATCTCGCTATATACTATAAATTCCATACTAACGAATAAAGTTGAAAGTTCAATTCAAAGTAATTTAAAGCAAGAAATACTAGGATTAGAAAACACTTTAAATAACCTGAATCATGTATCGCAGCAGCTTGCTTTCGGTGTCAACAATAATAGATTACTCGAACAACTTTATTATGAGCAAGACCCATTTATTAAATCCCGTCATCGCAATGATCTTAAGGGTGACCTTAATGTACTCACTTTTTCTAATCCTAATGTAGGATTAACGTTTTATTATTTCGAGAATAACCAGCAATATGACTTTGAGAATTTTCCTGTACGAGAAAACTTCAATCCTGGTGAACTGCCCATCATGGAGACCTATCCTGAAATAACTTATTTTGGCCCTCACCAGAGCAATAATCGATCTAATAACAGTTTTGTATTTAGTACGATGAGAAAAGTGAATGTCACTCACGATAATATATACGTTTATATAGAGACTGGCTTTAACACGACAAAATCAATTTTTGAACCAGAGGATGATATTAAGAAGTCACGCCAACTGCTCATCCTTAATAATAATGGGGAAATTACATATAGTCAGAATGAAGCTCTATTCCCAGTGAATAGTGTTTTTCCATTTTCAGATGGAAAAGAGTCATCGGGTATCATTGAACAATATATATGGCATAAGGAAGTGAGTAATCAAGGCTGGAGTATTGTATCTATTTTTCCAAAAGGTGAGATGAATCAGGAAAAAAATCAATGGTATGTCCAAATCTCTATTTCTTTCTTGATTTTTGGTATTGCAGTAATGATTATTGGAACCTTTTTGTCGCGAATGGTATACAAACCACTCGAAAAATTTAATTCTGAAATAAAAACATTAATTAATTCAAATGTTAAAGACAATACGGATCTTATTAATATACCAGAGTTTGATTATTTACTATTCAAGACTAGGGAGATGAAGAAAAAGATATGGGAATTATATGGACAAATAGAACAGAAAGAAAAGCGAAGAACTGATCTTGAGGTTGAAAAATTATTGTATCAAATTAATCCTCATTTCCTGATGAATACATTAGATACTGTTCATTGGCTAGCGATGATGAATGGCCAAGGGGATATCGATAAGTTAGTGTTGTCATTGAATAAACTATTACAATATAATCTTGGGAAAATGGGAGATGCAACAACTATTGGTGGAGAAATTGAAGCATTAAAAGAATATTTACAACTTCAAAGAATACGCTATGATTTTCAATTTGACGTTGATATAGATGTTGATGATGATGCAATGTCACTCGCCATTCCCCGATTTATTTTACAGCCAATAGTTGAAAATGCATTATATCATGGGGTTAGTGATGAAGGATATATTCATGTTGATATTCGGTTAGGAGACAAGCTTGATATTACGATTCAGGATAATGGGTCTGGTATGTCTGAACAGAAACTTGACCAACTAATGAATGATGATTCTATGGATAGTCAAAAAGTAGGCATGGGAATTGGTATGAAGTATGTTATTCGAATACTTGAAGCCA
>DXHF01000447.1 GCA_019113605.1 Candidatus Paenibacillus intestinavium | reverse complement strand
CACTCGATTACTGGAGCTTTGAAAAATGCATTAGATTATCTTCGTGAAGAGTGGAATAACAAAGCTGCTGGTATTGTATCTTATGGTTCTGTAGGTGGAGCACGTGCAGCTGAACATTTACGCGGTATTCTTGGTGAGCTATTAGTTGCAGATGTTCGTGTGCATCCGGCATTATCACTATTCACTGATTTCGAAAATGGTACAGTGTTCAAACCAAAAGAAGTTCAAGCGGATTCGGTGAATCAAATGCTTGATCAAGTTATTTCTTGGTCTACTGCGCTAAAAACAATTCGCTAATTGAATAAAGTATAATTGGCTTTGTCGTTAATACCAGCATGTGCTCATTGCATATGCTGGTTTTTCTGTTTTTAATGAGCTAATAGTTAGGAACGCAAGTGATTATTAGATATCTGTGGAGAAAAGATGAACTAAACTTCCGATATATGGTAGTTATTTGATAACTCAACATGATGTAGTCTTTCAATACAACCAAGTACTAGTCAATATGATCGTGTTTCGTTATGATGAAGCTATATCATGTTCATAGGAGGCCATAATGACTCTTCAGCAATTGAAATACGTGCTAGAAATTAATAAACGGGGCTCAATGAATGAAGCGGCTAGATTTCTCTTCATTTCACAACCAAGCCTCTCCAATGCGATCAAAGAGCTTGAAAATGAACTAAGTATTACGATTTTTGAGCGTACCAATAAAGGAATATCGTTAACACAAGAGGGGATTGAATTTTTGAGCTATGCTCGTCAAGTTGTTGAGCAAGCCGAGCTATTAGAAAATCGTTACTTGAATGCTGCTCCATCACCGCAACATTTCTCTGTATCTACGCAGCATTACGCTTTTGCGGTCAATGCTTTTGTGCAGCTAGTGAAAGAGCATGGACAATTGCAATATGAACTAGCACTACGCGAGACAAGAACGTATGATATTATCGATGATGTGAAATCGATGCGCAGCGAGATTGGCATATTATTTCTTAATGATTTCAATAGAAAAGTTATTTCGAAATTACTTCGTGAAGGCAGATTACTGTTTCACCGCTTATTTATTGCGAAGCCGCATGTATTTATTAGCGTCAATAATCCTTTGGCTAAGCAAGCGTCGGTAACAATGGAAGACCTTGAGGAATATCCGTATTTAAGCTTTGAACAAGGAGAATATAATTCATTCTATTTTTCCGAGGAAATATTAAGCACCGTTTCTCGTCCCAAAAGTATTAAAGTAACTGATAGAGCTACTTTATTCAATTTGCTTATCGGTCTAAATGGGTACACGATTTCATCGGGTGTATTAAGTAAAGACCTCAACGGAAATGAGATTATACCTGTACCGCTTGATATTGATGATAATATTGAAATTGGCTGGATTGCACATAAAAATGTGAGTTTATCACATTTAGCCGAATTTTATATTGAAGCATTGCACCAGCATATCGAATAAATGATTAACTATTTAATTGATATAGCTTAAAACTATATCTGGACATAAGTTATTGGCTTTACCTATATGGAGCTTGGCCATGGTAATCTTAATTCAACGACTAAGAGAACAGCGGCTTCTAGCATATAAGACTAGAATATGAGCCGCCTGCAGAGGAGAGATTATTCATGTGCACAACTCAACAAACACCATTCAAAAATGATGTTGTAGGCAGCTTCCTACGACCAGAAATATTAAAACAAGCTCGACAGCAATTTCTTGACGGGGCAATTACAGAGGAGCAACTGAAAGCTGTAGAAGATCAAGAGATTATTAATTTAGTAGCGAAGCAAAAAGAAGTTGGACTGCAAGCAGTAACCGATGGAGAATTCAGACGTTCATGGTGGCATCTAGACTTTATGTGGGGATTAGACGGTGTTGGGAAAGCAGCTGTTCCTCAAGGTTATGTATTTCATGGCGTAGAATCCCGTCCAGAAACGGCGCGCGTATTTGGTAAAATCGGCTTCAGCTCACATCCATTTATTAATGATTTCAAATTTTTGCAAGAGGTTGCAGGCAATAGTGCGATCGCACGACAAACGATCCCTGCTCCAGCGCAGTTATTGCTTGAGCTGCAACGCTTTGAAAATCAAGCAGCATTGCAACAGTTCTATCCTAATTTCGATGAACTAATGCATGATATTGCTAACGCTTATCAAGGATTTATTAAAGCGCTCTATGAAGCGGGCTGCCGTAGCTTGCAAATTGATGATTGCACTTGGGGAATGCTTTGTGATGAATCGTTCATCAGTGCTAGAGAAGCCGAAGGTGTATTTGTCGGAGATATAGGTAAATTGTATGCTGACTTGAACAAGCAAGCTGTAGCTAATTTGCCAGATGATCTTGTCATCACTTCTCATGTGTGCCGCGGTAATTATAAATCGACTTGGGCTGGTGCAGGTAGCTATGATCCAGTAGCCAATACATTGTTCAGTATTACCGATTATGATGCATTTTATCTTGAATTTGATACAGACAGATCAGGTACATTTGAACCATTGAAGCATGTGCAAGGACAAAAAATCGTGCTTGGTCTTGTATCTTCCAAAATTGGTGAGCTAGAAGAGAAAGAAGCGATTATTGCTCGTATTCATGAGGCTGCTCAATATGTTCCGTTAGATCAGCTTTGCCTTAGCCCACAATGTGGCTTTGCTTCTACTGAAGAAGGCAATATTATTTCAGAAGAGCAACAATGGAATAAATTAAAATTTATTAAAGAGATTTCTGAAGAAGTATGGGGTAAGTAAGCTCCATTTGAGATAGGACACAACGAAGAATATGAGTCCAATTGACTGCGATTCGATTAATTGTAAAAGAGAATGTCAAAAAATCTTTGAAATAAAGCTGCCCTCGGTGAGAAGGCAGCTTTTTCGTGCGAAAATAATTATTTTATTGATAGCTACTACTTTATAAGCGTTTTAATTTCTTTCCTTCTTTGACCACTTTCGATTATGGTTTGAAGTGTTTGGAAACTCATCGCCAGCAGACAAAGTTATTTGTAGTGGATCTTTAACTCCCATAACGTGGTTTTTTTCGCCAATTTCGATATAAGTAGCGGTATTGGGCGCCTTCTCACCTGCACTGAATACTGTTTTTTCTCCCATGCAATTTCACCTCCACATAAGTATCTTTAGTATGAACAGTTGTAGGATGGAATATGTACTATGGGTATCATTCTTATCTAATTTCACTCTGTCGTTCCATCAAAAAAATTCCGAATTGAAATCGTTAAGTTTTCATCAGTAATATAGTTCTTATTATTCAACCGAGAAGGAGAGAAGGCCATCTTGAGCTTCTTTCCTTCAAATAGTTCTACTGCGTAACTGAACCCATCACGCTCTGCTTGATCAGAATCAAGTATGAATACCTCATCCTTGATCGCTTCTAGCAAAGAAACAATATGATCAACATGCTCATAGGTCTTTGATTCGCCAGTACTACCATCCAAAATCTCAATTCTATCTACATTCATAATGTTCCCCGGATAGAGCTCACTTATCGTTTTCGGATTGTTATTTCCGCCGAAGCAACCCGTGCAAAGAATACAGATCAGTAACAAACCAATTTTCATTTTTTGCATATATTCACACTTCCCAATTTAACATATATACCTATTATTTCTTGTTCAAAAGGCAGGCATTCAGTGAAGTCTGCTTTATGAACTTCACCTATAAGACGAATTGTAGAGGTGAATGTTGCAGCTAACGATTCCGCTTAAATTGACTATTATACAGATCATGGTAGAAGCCGTGCTCAGTAAGTAATTCATCATGACTACCTCGCTCAATGATCGAACCATCTTTAATAACTAATATTTGATCAGCATCACGAATCGTACTAAGTCGATGGGCAATGACAAAGCTCGTTCGACCCGCCATCAACTTCTTCATCGCAGCTTGGATATGCATCTCTGTTCTTGTGTCGATACTACTCGTAGCCTCATCGAGTATAAGAATAGCGGGATTAGCAAGAACAGCTCTAGCAATAGTTAGTAACTGTCGTTGTCCTTGACTAATATTACTGCCCCCACTTGTTAGTACCGTATCATATCCTGCAGGCAATTCTTTGATGTATCGATGTGCGTTGGCAATCTTCGCTGCTTGTTCTACTTCCTCATCGGTAGCATCTAAGCGACCATAGCGAATATTTTCACGAATACTTTCAGAGTATACATAGGCATCCTGGAGCACGATACCAAGTTGACTGCGCAAGTCATCTTTCTCATATTGATGTAACTCTTGACCGTCAATCCATATATGACCTTGTTGGATGTCGTAAAATCTAGTTAGTACGTTAATGATCGTAGTTTTTCCAGCTCCTGTCGGTCCAACAAGTGCGATCGTTTGACCCGGCTTCGCATGGAGCGATATATCTTTCAAGATTGGAGTATCAGCTTTGTATCCAAAGTGAACATTTTCGAATTTTACATCACCAACGATTGTTTTTCGCGATTGATCCATCGTCGCATCGTCATATTCATCTTCCATATCTATCACTTCGAAGACACGCTCTGCACCAGCAACAGCGGATTGCACCATATTGAATTGATTGGCAAGATCATTAATTGGACGTTGAAATTGCTTAGAATAATTTACGAAGGCAACGATAATTCCCACTGATGTATACTCGCGGAATACCATCCAGCCACCAACGGCTGCGATAAGTGTGAAGCTAGTATGATTTAATACATTCATCGTAGGTCCAATTAAACCTGAGTATATTTGCGCAGAAATACTGCTCTTCGTTAATGTACTGTTCAGCTTATTGAAATGATCTTCTGCAACTTGTTCTCTAGCATACACTTGGACAACTTTTTGACCAGAAATCGTTTCTTCAATATAACTATTCAATTCACCAAGCTTGTTCTGTTGTGCAGAGAACTGTTTGCGTGTGTAGGCTGCTACATATTTGGTAAATAACATAACGACTGGAATCGTGACCATACTAAGCAATGTTAACCATACATTAAGGTACAGCATAATTGCTAACGACCCAATTAATGAAATAACGCTGGACAGTAATTGTGTAGTCGTAGAATTCAACGTTACCGATACATTCTCAACATCGTTCGTCGTGCGGCTCATAAGTTCACCATGAGTGCGACTGTCAAAGAAAGAAATAGGCAATTTTTGCATCGCATTGAAAATAGATTGACGCATATCTCTTACCGTTAATAGTGATACTTTAACCATCATATGTTGTTGGATCCATGCCGTTAGCGAGACACTAATATAGACAATGAGTAAAAGTATCGCGCACTGAACAAGACCATTCCAATTACGAGGGATAATGTAATCGTCAATCGCAACGCCTAGCAGATAAGGTGCTGCAAGGGAAAGTAATGTCGTTACGATTGTCGCAATAACAACGATGATTAGACCGCTACGATTCATAGATAGATAATTCCATATTCGCTTCAACGTAGACCATGTATTTTTCGGTTGCACTTTCTTCATACCGAGATGGCCTTGAGATCCGCCGCGCATACTAAAGTCTGGAGTTGAAGGGGGTGGTGTGCTCGTTGACTTACTCATAACTGACCTCCTCCTGTCCAAGTTGCGATTGATAGATTTCACGATATTGAGGGGAGTGAATGAATAATTGTTCATGTTTCCCTTGAGCAATAATTTCTCCATGTTCCATTACAAATATCTGGTCAGCATCAATGACAGAACTGATTTTCTGAGCGACGATGAATGTAGTTCGACCTTGCATAAGTTGACGTAGTGCCGCTTGAATATATCCTTCTGTACGAGTGTCAATTGCACTCGTACTGTCATCTAGTAGCAAGATGGCAGGCTTCATTAATAAAGCTCTTGCAATCGAGATCCGTTGCTTTTGTCCACCTGATAGATTGACGCCACGTTGTCCAATCAACGTATCGTAACCATCTTTCATCGTTACGATAAATTCATCAGCTTGAGCCGCCATAGCTGCATCGATAATCTCTTGCTCGGAAGCTTCTGGTCGTCCATAGCATATATTTTCACGAATAGTACCAGAGAAAAGAATCGTTTCTTGCAATACCATTGCAGTTTGTGAACGAAGACTTGCGAATGAATATTGCTTTACGTCAATGCCATCAATAAGAATTTGACCTTCCGACACATCATACAGCCTTGGTATTAGTTGAAGTAAAGTCGATTTACCTGACCCCGTTGCACCGATAATAGCAATCTTTTGACCTGCTTCTACTTTACAATTAATATGTCGTAACGTATCACTAATTTGATCTGATCTATAACGGAAGGACACGTTATTATACTCGACTTGCCCGATAATTTTACGATCCTGTGTCGTATTTTCGACCAGATCGGATTCGGTATTCAACACTTCTAACACACGATCTGCACTAATCTTCGCACTACTTACACGAACGAGATGCATTGCTACGGATGATACAGCAAATAGCACCTGAGTCACATAGTTAATGAAGGCTACTAAGCTACCAACTTCGAATGAGTCATTGATCACATCTTTACCACCCAGTAATAATACGGCGATTACACTGACGTTCAAAATCATCGATAATATCGGTGCATTAATAGATACAAGCCGCTGTGCTTTAACAGAGTGAGTAGTGAAATCATCATTTGCTTTTCCGAAGCGATCTTTCTCGTATTGACGTCTAACGAAAGCTTTGGAAACGCGCATGCCAGCTAAATTCTCTTGTAATACCGTATTAATTCGATCAAGTCTCATTTGTACCTTTGTGAACAGCGGTAACGTCCCGCGAATGATGAAGAACATGACGATGAATAGGATAGGGACGGAAATAGCGACAATGATTGCTAGTTTCGGACTAATGAAAATCGTCATAACAATACTGCCGATCATCAACAATGGCGAACGAACAAGTACTCTTAATAGCATTTGTACAACATTTTGTAATTGAACAATATCATTTGTTAATCGTGTAATAAGTGAACCTGCTTCTAATTGATCAATATTACGAAAAGAAAATTTTTGAATATGATGAAAAACATCCTGCCTTAAGTCTTGACCAAAGCGCATCGAGGCATAAGAAGCAA
>DXHF01000446.1 GCA_019113605.1 Candidatus Paenibacillus intestinavium | reverse complement strand
TTTACTTTGGGATGCTTCATAATTTCACGAATAACACCACCGTCACCACCGCCAACAACAAGCACATGCTCAGGGTTTGGATGCGTGAATAGAATAGGATGAGCGACCATTTCATGATATACAAACTCGTCTTTAACGGTAGTCATAACCATACCATCAAGTACAAGCATCGTTCCAAACTCTTCCGTCTCGATCATATCAAGCGCTTGAAAATCTGTTTGTTCATCAACATATGTTTTTGTGATTTTGGCAGTAATACCAAAGTTCTCTGTTTGTTTCTCTGTATACCATAATTCCATGTCGAATACCCTTCTTTCTATCAGTGGTCAAAAGTAATTATAGTGTACCATGACAAAAAATCAACTCTATTTCGGTATTCATTAGAAATAAATATTTTCATTAGTTCCACAACTTGTGAATATCCACCAATATATTCTTCCATACTACAATTATACAACTAATTATTGTCAACATTCGAGGTGAATCATTTTGCGGAAAAATAAGAACTGGCTGCGCCATCGATTGCGTAGAACATCATTTCCAGCTATTTCGGAACGTTATATATCGTTCCTATTAAAGCTAAACAAATGGCTGCGTCGCACCATTATTGTCGTAATCGTAATGATGACACTCATTCTAGGCGGCTTACTCTACATGAAGCAACAAGATTTACCCGTGTCTAACATTAGTCAATCGTCTCAGCTCGTTGATCGAAACGGTGTTTTAATCGATTATTTTCATACGGGCGTTAATCGTCGAGCAGTTTCATTAGATGAAATTTCACCTTATGTTATTACAGCAACTCTTTCAATAGAAGATAAGCGCTTCTATTCTCACTTCGGTTTTGATATTAAAGGTCTTGCTCGAGCAGTTGTGGTCAATGTACAGTCTTTATCAGCAAAGCAGGGCGCCAGCACATTAACGCAACAGCTTGCACGTAATTTGTACCTTACTCACGAAAAAACTTTTGAGCGCAAACTGAAAGAAGCACTTTACACGACACAGCTTGAGATGAAGTTTTCAAAAGATGAAATTTTGGAAATGTATTTGAACCAAATTTATTACGGGCATGGGGCTTATGGTATTGAAGCTGCAGCACAGTATTATTTCAACAAATCAGCAAAAGATCTTGATCTTGCTGAAAGTAGCTTGCTTGCAGGCATACCAAAAGGTCCAACATATTACTCCCCCTACAATAATATGTTGAAGTCCAAAACCGTCAAAATCTTATTCTACAAGCGATGGTAGACAATGACTATATAGATGAAGCTGAAAAACTAGCAGCTTATGAACAATTACTTGTTTTTGGCTCTCAAGAACAGGAAAGCAGTAATAATGAGGCTTCCTATTTCAAAGATTATGTTATTCAAACGGCAGTTCATGATCTTGGTATAGACGAACAATTATTATACGAAGGCGGCGTTACAATCTATACGACGCTAGACATGAATATGCAGCACATAGCTGAACAAAAGGTTCAAGAAGGATTACTGAAGGATAGTGAGCAACAAGCTGCTCTTATCGCTATAGATCCACGTAACGGCCATATTAAGGCGATGGTCGGCGGTAAAAGCTATGGCGATAATCAGTTCAATCGTACTACTGCAACAACTAGACAGCCCGGTTCAACGTTCAAGCCTTTCGTATATTTAACAGCGTTACAGCAGCATACATTAACCGTTATGTCTACGTTCAAGAGTGAACCAACCGTATTTACCTATGATGAAGGTAGAAAAACTTATGAGCCGCAAAATTATGCAGATAAATATACGAATGACTTTATCGCTATGCGCCGAGCTATGGCTAGCTCAGACAATATTTACGCTGTGAACACTTTAATGACCGTTGGTGCTGATACGGTAGCTGAAACTGCTCACCAACTAGGCATTCATGCCGCTTTAACCGCAGTACCATCTCTTGCATTGGGCACATCACCAATAAGTCCATTAGAAATGGCGTCCTCCTATGGTGTATTTGCTAATCAAGGAATTTATAACAAACCCGTTGCTATTTTGAAAATTGTCAATAAGCAAGGCAATAATATCTACGAAGCTAGTTATACGCCAACATCGGTTATTACACCACCTGAAGCTTTTCTAGTGACTTCATTATTAGAAGGCGTTTTTCAAACTGGAGGAACAGCACATCGCGTTCAAAACTATATTCACCGCCCGATCGCTGGTAAAAGTGGAACGACTGCCGTCGACGCATGGATGATTGGTTATACTCCAGAATTAAGTACCGCTGTTTGGGTAGGCTATGATAAGGATCGCTATTTAACTGTGGCTGAAGCGTATCGAGCGGCCCCCATCTTCGCTCACTTTATGGAGGAAGCATTAAAGGATGTGCCACCTAAAATGTTTCCAATTCCAGAGGATATTGTGACGGTATATATAGATAAAGAGACGGGGTTATTAGCATCCGAAGCATGTCCCTCAACCCAGATTGAATATTTTCTTGATGGAACTCAGCCACAGAGCTATTGCGAAACAGCATTAGATGGTTCAGACACTGAAAACCAACCAACAGAAATGCCAAAAGTAGATATCGATGAGCATCCAAGTTATCGTTCATGGTGGCAGCAATTGAAAAAATGGTGGGACAATTAACTCAATTGTGTCCAAAGTTTGATTAAAAAGTGAAAAAAGTTTGAACAAAGTGACAAAGTTGTGTTATATTAATAAATATAAAGCCCTTACAACATTTCTGTTATGAAATGACAATGATTATTTAAGGAGTGAATATGATGGCTACTAAAACTGTTAATATACAAGGTTTGACGCCTACTCAACCAGATTCCAAAAAACTTGTGAAGATTATGACATTAATAGCTTGGGTCATTTTATCTGTAGGTGTGATTTTATGTCTTGCTAATATTACACAATTCAATGATCGCAACATCGGCTTAATGGTCGGTATTGGTTTTTTAGTTGGTAGTGTTCATATTTATGTTATTGGAACAGCTATTAGCTTAGTACATTCCCGTGCCATGAATCAATCTGTGGCAGATAGTGAACAACCATAATCATCTACTCATAACCTTCATATTGGGAAGCATACTCAACTCCTTACGGGGATGTGTTATGCTTCCTTTTTTATGAATCCTTATAAAAGTTGCTAAATACGGGAAGCTTATGTCTAACAAGTGAACGAGATATGTCAGATATAAGACGAATTATTTACGGATTCGTTAACCCTGCATTTTTATGTGTGATAATTTGTTATCTTATACTTAAGATCAATAACTCAAGGAGTGAAAACGTCATGAGACCTGTTTCTCGAAAGCTATCTGCACTGCTTATTGTTGCGATGGTGCTTATCTTGTCTGGCTGTAGCGAGCAATATTTAGTTCTCGATCCTAAAGGACCTATTGCTTCAGCTCAAGCGGATTTGATCCTTCTGACCGCAATAATTTGTGCAGTGATTGCTATCCCCGTCATCGCAATGACGGCTGTTATCGCGTGGCGCTATAGAGATCGTTCTAACAGCAAAGCAAAGTATAAACCTTACTGGGAGCATAGCTTCAAGCTAGAAGCTATTTGGTGGGGTATTCCGATCGTCGCAATCGCTTTTCTCGCGATTGTCACAGTCAATTACACGCATAAACTTGAACCATCCGTCGCCATTCAATCAGAAAACGCGCCTATTGAAATTCAAGTTACATCACTTGATTGGAAATGGTTGTTTACCTATCCTGATGAAGAAATTGCAACTGTCAACTACGTAAAATTCCCAGTTGACACCCCTGTCGTGTTCAAGCTCACATCCGATATGGCAATGAACTCCTTCTGGATTCCTAGTCTAGGCGGTCAGCTTTATACGATGAGTGGTATGGCGATGACGTTGAATTTACTTGCTGATGAAGAAGGTACTTACTACGGTTCAGGCGCCAACTTTACAGGTAAAGACTTCGCACAAATGACATTTGATGCGGATGTTACTACTAAAGAAGAGTATGATCGTTGGGTACAAGAAGTTAAGGATACTGAAGTTGCTTTGACAGCCGAAGGTGTTGAAGAGCTAAAAGTACCTGGTAGATCTGAGGTTGTTCAATTTTCTAGCTTCCCAGAAAATGTATTCTACGATATTATGCTGCAATATGTAGAAGAAGGCGAAACTAGTTCACATGCGCATCATATGACTTCTAATACATCGACTAATGATGATTCTGCTGTCGATGAAAATCTTTCTGAGCATCATAATCACTAACCAATTTATTATACGGAAGGAGTTTACTCTCCATGTTAGAAACAATTAAAGAGTTTGCTTCCGAGTTTTTTGTTACAGGTGACCCGTTGATTTTGGGTGCACAAGTTTCAATCGGTCTAGCAATGGTTGCCATTGTGTTTGTCCTGACTTTTTTCAAAAAATGGCGCTGGCTCTGGACAGAATGGTTAACGACTGTCGATCATAAAAAAATCGGTATTATGTATATCATCTGTGCCATCTTAATGCTGTTCCGCGGCGGTGTAGACGCATTATTAATGCGTGTTCAACTCGCTGCACCTCAAGTAGAGTTTTTGAATGCGGAGCATTATAATGCCATATTTACAACGCATGGCGTTATTATGATTCTCTTTATGGCGATGCCATTAATGTTCGGTTTGTTCAATATTATCGTTCCACTGCAATTGGGAGCACGAGACGTTGCCTTCCCATTCTTGAACTCATTCAGCTTCTGGATGTTCTTTGCAGGTGCAATGCTATTCAACGTTTCATTCGTAATCGGTGGTTCTCCAGATGCTGGTTGGTTAGCATATCCACCATTATCTGAATTAAGTGGTAGTCCCGGTGTAGGCCAGGACTTCTATATATGGGGTATTCAAATTTCTGGTATTGGTTCATTAGCAACAGGTATTAACTTCGTTGCTACCATTCTGAAAATGCGTGCGCCAGGGATGAAGCTTATGAAAATGCCAATGTTCACTTGGTCTGTTTTCGCTTCTTCTGTAACGATTATGTTCGCATTCCCTATTCTAACTGTAACATTATTCCTATTATTCCTTGACCGTTATCTAGGTGCTCATTTCTTCACCGTAGATGGCGGTGGTAACCCGATGATGTATCTGAACTTAATTTGGATGTGGGGTCACCCAGAAGTATATATCGTCGTTCTTCCAGCTTTCGGTATTTTCTCTGAGGTTGCTGCAGCATTCTCCAAAAAGAAAATATTTGGTTACAAATCAATGGTATTTGCGTTAATGTCCATTAGCTTCTTCTCCTTCTTCACATGGGCCCATCACTTCTTCACAATGGGTTCTGGAGCGAATGTTAATGCTTTCTTCGCAGTGACGACGATGATTATAGCGATACCGACCGGAGTTAAGGTGTTCAACTGGATCTTTACAATGTATCGAGGCAAGTTGTCATTCCCGACTCCGATGATGTGGATGTTAGCGTTCATTCCATGTTTCGTTACTGGGGGTATGACTGGAGTAATGCTTTCTGTTGCGCCAGCTGACTTCCAGTTCCATAACAGTTACTTCTTAATAGCCCATTTCCACCATGTATTAATTGGTGGTGTAGTATTCGGATACTTTGCAGGTCTGTACTATTGGTGGCCGAAAATGTTTGGTTTCAAATTGCATGAAGGCCTTGGTAAATGGGCGTTCTGGTTCTGGAACATTGGTTTCTATGTATGCTTCATGCCACAATATGCACTTGGATTGATGGGTATGACTCGTCGCTTTAATGAATACAACTTTGACATGGGCTGGCAACCGATTAACGTTGTGTCCACAGTTGGTGCATTCTTGATGGGGATCGCATTCCTATTCCAAGTATGGCAAATCGCTCATAGTATTAGATTCTTGAAAAAAGAAACAAATGGCGACAATTGGGGTCAAGGTCGTACACTTGAATGGTCTATTCCTTCTCCTGCACCATTCTATAACTTTGCACGTATACCACATGTTGTTGAGCAAGATGACTGGTGGGAGAAAAAAGAACGTAAAGCTAGAGGGGAAGCTGACCCAGCTGAAGTTATTGCTGCTGACACAGTTCCGCTTGAACCAATCCATATGCCGAAAAACTCGGGTATTCCGATTATAATGGCTGGCTTCTGGTTCACAGCAGGCTTCGGTTTTGTGTTTGACTGGAAATGGATGATTATTTTAGGCTTAGTCGGCGTTGTTGCTACTATGATAGCTCGTTCCTTCAACTACAATGATGATTACTATGTTCCTGTTGAAGAAATTGAACGTATCGAAGCCGCTGCATTAAAGGGGGCTAAATAATGGCACAAGCACATGCTCACAAACATGATCAAGGTCATCAAGATCCTGAACAATTGAAGCAATTTGGCTTCTGGCTGTTCATGGTTACCGACGTTATTCTATTCGCTACTCTGTTCGCCACCTTCGTTGTCTTGCGAGGCAACGTTGCTGGTGGTCCTGTAGGATCAGATCTGATTGAGATCAATGGGATTATCGTTTCAACATTCATATTGTTAACAAGTAGCTTTACAAGCGGTCTAGCATTACTTTCTATGAATAAAGGTAGTAAGCAGGGGCTTATCTTCTGGTTAGCTGTATCTGCGTTACTTGGTCTATCCTTTGTTTATCTTGAAGTTACAGAGTTTATCCACCTAATCAATGAAGGTGTTAACATTGGAACAAGTGCATATTGGTCGTCCTTCTTCACATTAGTTGGTGCGCATGGACTTCACGTATCACTTGGTATTGTTTGGATTACATTAGTTATTATGCAAATAGCAAAACGCGGGATTACACCTGCTACAAAGCGCCGTGTAAATATTATTAGTTTGTACTGGCACTTCTTGGATGCTATTTGGATCTTTGTATTCTCGATCGTCTACTTGATGGAGGTGATGTAGGATGGCATCTCATCAACAACATGAGCACCAGGAACAAACACATGGTTCAATGAAATCTTATATTATCGGTTTCTTGCTTTCCGTCGTGTTAACAATTATTCCTTTGGTTGCTGTATTGAATGATATGTTTAATAAGAAGACGACGATCGTTATCGTCCTTATTACAGCAGTACTTCAATTTCTTGTTCAATTGTTATTCTTCATGCATATTCGTGAAGAAGAAAAACCACGATACAACCTTATTTCACTTATCTTTGCCATCGTGATGCTACTGACAATCGTTATTGGTTCCATCTGGATTATGACTTATAATGCTGTAGCAGTATAAGCTTTAGTCTCGCAGAAACGCCCCTATCAACCACTTGTGACTTGAGTGGATGATAGGGGCGTTTTGTCTATCCATTGTCTATCCAAATAAACACTCCTAAAAATACAGTTCAAAACCAAAACCAGCGCTTGATGAAATATGAATGGACGTACTGGATATGATGGAGTAGCTCCATTCAGCACAAACGAGCGGACACATAGAACACTAATTAGCGGAAAACCAACACTTTATGATGTAAGAGGACTCACAGAACCCTATAGATAGTATTACCGGAAAAATTCACTAGTGAACGAGCGAATAAGGTCCTGTGAGTCCTCTAGTATTGCTATCGGCATTAGGATGTAATGAAGAGGCTAATGTGGCGGGGCGATGGCAATGTGATGGATTTACGCTACATCCATTGTCACTCTCTTTCTAAAAAAAACAATTAACATGGTATCTATAATTAGAAGCGCAATGATATACCAAGCTATGTAAGCGTAAAGGTCATCGACTAACGCTGAAAGAATAAATATAATCAGACCTATGAACTTCAAATAATTAATCGAGTAATGAAAATCGGCAATGATACGATTGTAGCGCGGCTTATCTACCCTCTTAATAAGCAGTTTTCCATTATTACAAACAGAGTAAACAAAGAAGTTAATATTACAAAGCCATACAAACAGCAGCCATTCTGATAAGATGCCATCATATAATATACTCCATAGGTTTACCATTCCCATCGCAATAACCACTGTCAGCCACCAGTATTTGCTTCCCAGAAGCCTCACTTATCGCTTCACTCCTTACACCTTCTATTTGTATTTGCTAATCATTCTTGTACCAAGACCTATTGAGAACAATATAATTGCAAAAACAACTAATAACGAAAATTGAAAAACTGATTCGTTTTCTTTAATAATTCTTAATACTATAATAGTGGTTAAATTGAAGGACATGTGCATTAATATGGATGCCCAAAGACTATTTAGGCTTATTACTAACCAGACAAACAACAGCGCTAATATAAATGTGTATAGTATCTGGAGAGGATTTATATGAATAACAGCAAAAATAGAGGCCTGTAAAAAAATTGTTGTCGTCATTGAATAATGGGTTTTAAAAGTCTGATAGATTAAACCTCGAAATATAATTTCCTCTACGAACGGTGCTAGAATCCCTATAAATAACATAACCACAAATATTGAATCTGCTTGCACATCATTAGAAATTTTCGTATCGTGGCTTGTAGATTATTGTCGAAACTATAAACGACAATATAATTCCAGCTAATGTAATCGTCACTACTATTATATTTGGTTCCTACGATAGATTATTCTTATTGAGTTTACGGTCATAAAAAGTAATATGCCTAAAAGAGGTATCTGCCCTTTGACACTTTGTGACTTAATTATATTATAGCTTGTAAAACTTAAGCCCAGCCTAATTCGGCTGGGCTTAAGTTTTATAATATTTCCTTTAATATTAATTCTCTACTCTATTAAATTCTAGTAACCTTATAGCCTTTGTTCTTAAGCTGAGTGATTAGACCATCTTCGCCAAGCATATGAAGATAACCGGCTACGACAAAATACGATTCTTTCTGTTCATTACTCAAGTATCCCTCAATTTTCTCCAGCATACCTGCATGACGGTTTTCAAGTAGTTTTTCATATATTTCTGGACTTTCTTGCATCGAAGCAACAAGCTCTTCCAGTCCAGCGTCATCACCTTGAATCCATAAACCAGCCAAATCATCTATTGATGGCTCTGTTGCAGTAGTTGCATCGCCTGTACCAAAGATTCCATCGAGTACTTCATTGACTTGCTGTTCCTGAAGCTCCTTGGAATAACTATCGAAAATGTTCAGCTGAGATGAATAGGATTCCAGCTCCAGGATCGGCTTGTTTGCCAATTGTGCTCTATTCAAATAGTACATATCTATACCTAGCCCACCTTGATAGCCAGACGATGCTGCTACAAAGTTAACCATATCCAATTGTACTGCCCACGGCTTAAATATATCATATGTGTTAGTCGGTAGCTCTAATGCTTCAAGGAATGATTGCACTCGTGCATACGTCTCTGCCGACACATGATCCTTCAACGTTGTTCCATCAGAGTATAGTTGCAATGCCTGAATTTCTTTAACTGTTTGTTCATCGGGTCCTGCCGCAATATTAACTTCAACAACTAGATGATCAGAGCTATCAAAGGCTTCTTCAATTTCGTCACGAAGTGGATACATTTTGGCATCTCCCATATGGATGGAGCCTAGCAGATGTACTTCTACACCGTCCTTTTCCACTTTCCAGAAGTACCCTTTACTCTTTTCTTTCGTTAATAGAACGGAACGTGTAGCTCCCTGCCATTCCACATCAAAGCCAATCGCTTCACTTATAAATCTTAGCGGCACATAGGTTGTGTTGTTATACACTTTAGGTGCAGATGTTAGTTCTGTTTCTATTCCATTAACATAAGCCGTTAAATTTCCAATCTGAAGTGCAACAGACAAGCCATATTTTTCAGCCTGTACAGCATTGTTTTCCTTATCCCAAGAAACCGTATAGCCAAGTGTTTCAAAAATCTGGCGTGCTGGAACAAGTGTAGTCCCCTTCTCAAGAAGCGGCTCATTGTCGCCAAATTGAACAACTTCTCCATTCAGCGAAACCGATATTGCCTTATTGGCAGTAGTGTCAACTTCCTGTGCCTGAACCGCTGTTGCCAGTGAAAATACCATAATTAGTGCAATCAATAGTGAGGTAATTTTTTTCATTTTGTTGCTCCTTTTCTTTCAATTCTTTTTAATAGATTCCCTTTGGGATTATACCAATAATGTGTAAATTTATCAAATATATGAAACTGTAAATTATTGCAAGACTCCTAATATAGAAATTCTTTTTTTTCCTGCCATAACTAATCTGAAAGTATTCGTACCTTGCTTGTCAGTCCTAGTTGATCTACCTACGTAGTTACATTATTTCTAACTAAGGCTTTACTTTTTATCAGCCTTACAGCAATACCTATTAAAATCGACGAAATGGAAAAAATCATCAATAATAAAAAAGGAAATACCGATTCTTTTTCTAGAGTAATTCTTAATATTACGATAGTCGTTAGATTAAAAGACATATGCATTAAAATGGATGCCCAAAGACTATTTACACTTACTACTAACCATGCAAACAACAACCCCAATATAAATGTATATATTATCTGTAGAGGATTTACATGAATAACAGCAAAAATAGCGGCTTGTATAATAATCGTTGTCGTCATTGCATAATGGGTTTTTAAAG